>PXAV01000135.1 GCA_003565715.1 Methanosarcinaceae archaeon | reverse complement strand
GATCATGGCATTCCAACAACACTGATAGTGGATTCTGCGGTTAGGCTTACAATGAAAAAAGTAAATCTTGTGATAGTTGGTGCCGACTCTATATCAGTCAATGGTGCACTGATCAATAAGATAGGGACCTCACAGCTGGCACTGGCTGCTCAGGAAGCCCGCAGGAATCTAATCGTTGCAGCTGAAACATATAAATTCAGTCCACGTACCCTTCTTGGAGAGATGGTCGAGATAGAGGATCGCTCAAGCGATGAGGTAATGGATAATGAGTTAGTGGATGAGCTTGCTCATGTGAAGGTCAGCAATCCAGCATTTGATGTAACACCTGCAGAATATATAGACCTTATAATCACAGAAGTAGGAGCAATTCCACCTGCTATGGCATTTACAATAATAAAGGATTATCTGGGAACCGAGCTTAAGCTTTAATAAATTAAAAAAGGCATAACTTTTTTCAGATATGAAAGTAATGCCTATGCTCTATTAGTATCATTTAATATCATTTCTTACCAAGCGTTGCTACGTATATAACAAACTCGTTCTCCCCGTCAACACCGATTGCAGGATTAATCTCCTCGTCAAGGAATGCTGCTATGGCACAAACACCACAATTCACAGATTCTGCACCCAGATAAAGGTTCTGGCAAACGTGCCCGGCATCAAGGTGAAGGTACCTGTAACCTCTTTGTCCGTACCTCCAGGCCATCCTGTAGGGCACTGCTGTCCATATGAATGTTGCAGCACTGCTTTTGACAAAAGACTGGTCCAGACAGGCATGTTTGATCTTGTCTGAAATGTCTTTGTTCATATTGACCTCCACCAGTTTATGTTCAATCGGGAGGAACCTGTACATTCCTTTTTCAAGACCTTTCACATTGTTCACAAGTATATATGTCTCCAGAGCATGCCTTGCACCTGCCGATGGCACTGTCCGGAAGGTTACAGCATCCCGGATAACTTCCTTAACTCCCTGCGTGCACCAGAGCAAAAAAGAGAGTTCTTCCAGGGACAGAGGCTCTGGGATATAGTTTCTGATGCTTGTTCTTCTTTCAATGGCCTGTCTTAAGCTTATATCTTCTACCTGTATTTTATTTGGTTTAGGAAGATATGTTATCCTGTCTTTGTCGTTTGCTTCCTTCTCCAGGGGAGGCTGAGGATAACCTATGGACTGATCCGACCTGCCAAGGTAGCGATACTGTGTATTTTTCATGAACTCTTTGCCTGTTTCACTCATATAGTAAACATCAGGATAAGAAAATATAAAACATTTGATTGCCCTCTAGAAATATGGTAATACGATGCCAATGGGCTGAAATGAACGAAGAGGAAACAGAGTATCATGATACTGAGTGGGGTGTGCCTGAGCACGATGACCGTAAATTGTTCGGGTTCCTGATACTGGAAGGTGCCCAGGCAGGACTTAGCTGGGTCACTATTCTTAAAAGAAAGGAGAGTTACAGAAAGGCCTTTGATGATTTTGACTACTATAAAGTTGCCGCATATGATGAAGCAAAAGTGGAGGAACTACTGCAAAACAGTGGCATAATAAGGAACAGAAAGAAAGTTCTCTCTGCAGTTAATAATGCAGGGGCTTTTATTGAAGTAAGGAATGAGTTTGGCTCATTTGACACTTATCTCATGCATTTCCTAGAAAATGGAAAAGCAGTAGAGAACTCATGGAACTCCATAGAGGAGATACCTGCAACTACCGAATTATCGGAAAAGATAAGCAAGGATATGAAAAAAAGAGGCTTTAGTTTCGTGTGTCCTACGATCATCTATGCTTTCATGCAGGAAGTTGGAATGGTAAATGACCATGTTGTGGATTGTTTCAGGCATGCTGAATGCAAAATAATGGAATAGGAATAAACCATGCTTATTTGTATCTTCTTTCCACTCATCGTTTCATGACCTCAGTTCTCATTTTCGGAGGCATTTTTTCAGCAGCGCAGCGCAGAGTAACCCTTGGCATGATTTCTTTTTGACTCATAAGATAATCAAATACATCTTCCTGAAAAGATTTGCTTGCTTCCTTAAGCATCCATCCTGATGCTTTAAGAACTATGTCTTCCCGGTCCAAAAGCAGTCTGTTTGCTACATTGAACGCAGCTGTAATGAACATAGCTCTTCGCAGTCCAAATATCAAACTCACAGCAGCTCCTCTTCTAAACCACTTGTTTTCAGAATATGCCCATTCTGTAATTGTATCTTGAAACTCCGGGTAAAGCACAAGGAACTCACCCAGAACAGATATGCAAAGCGTATCGCAGTCTATCCAGTCATCCACATAAACAGCAAGCCATCTCTGAAATATAACGAAGTGTTCTGGATGATAATTTCTCTTACACTTATGGGCCCAGAAAAAAGCAACTATCTTATGCTCATAAACACCAGTGGCTAAAAGCTCATCACACATGGCAAGTGTTTCATCGGTATTCTTATCCTTCTGAAAGTTTCTGGTGGCAATCTGGCGCAGAACCGGTGTCCTTACCCCTAGAAAATGATCGACATCCATATGAAAGTGATCCCTGATTGTATTGCGATAATCCTGATCAACACTGTTTTTTAGTTCATTGTTTATGCTTTTTATAAAATCGGGTATCATGCTAAAATGTAAGTATTCATTAAGTATAATATTTTCTAAAAACTTTGTCAGTTACTATTTTCTTTGCAAGGACACAAGCTATTCAGGAAGGAGGGAAACTGTATTTGTCCTTCAAATTAGAAGATGTATCACAAAGTGGTCTGAATACTGAAAATAAGCATTATTTGCTGGTAGTTTAATTATCATATTTAAGGCAGGCTCAAAAAAAGGTTTTATCATCTTACTGAATAGCTATTTGAGAAGGAATATGTAAAATGATAAAAAAACAAATGGTGTAGAAAGCCTTTAATGTTCATCTGATCTGTCCATAGGGGTTTTCCTCGTAGTAACGCAGGAAGTCCTCCGCATGGATATCATGCTCTGAGTCCGAGCCGAACAGAAGACTTGCAAGGGTTGGCCTGTTCATGTAAACAACACTAGGCGCTCCCTCGATCCCTCCAATCTCTGCTGCCCGGTCAATGGCATAGTACAGGTTGCCCATTTCATCCACCAGGCCAAGTTCTTTTGCTTCCCTTCCAGTATATATCCTTCCATCTGAAATCTCCGTAACCTCGCCAATACTCAGTTCCCTTCCATCAGCAACATTCTCTACAAAATTTTGATAGACTTCGGTTACTACCCGGTTGGCATATTCCTTTTCATCATCTGAAAGTCCTCTCCAAGTGCCACCCATATCCTTGAATTCCCCGGACTTGGCAATATAGAACTTAACTCCTTCTTCTTCATAATAATCTGAAAGGTCCTGGAATATCCATATTGTACCTATGCTTCCTGTCATTGTTGAAGGGTTGGCTACGATAAGGTCCGCAGGTGCTGATATATGATAGGCTGCACTGGCAGCGACATCGCCCATGGATATAATAACCGGTACTCCGCTTTGGCTTGCTCTTTTTACTTCGGTGTATACCTCCTCTCCTGCAGTAGAGGAGCCACCACCACTGTTAACCCTAAGTACTATGGCCTTGACACTCTTATCCCGAAGAGCTCTTCTTATGTTGTCTGATACTTCCTCAGAACTGACATAGCCCAACCCTCCCGGCACATTGCCTGTAACAAGGGTTCCCTGAACATAGATAACGGCAACCTTTTCGTTTGAGGGATAGAGTTCACCATTGAATGTATGATAAATGACCGCAAAACTTGCAGCTATAATGAAAAAAAGAACAACAAAAGCAGCTATGTATTGCCACTTGCGGCCACTGCTACCTTTTGCAGTTGTCTCTTTATGCAAACTATCTGGTCCCTTGTGACTTTTTTGGTATGGCCTCTCTTTTCCCTTTAGCTCAGCTTTATGATCAATGGGCGATGTTTTTTCCTTTATATTATCCTCAGCATTGTGTGAGTTTTCCGGTAACGTGTCTTTGCTCACATCTTCTGTATCTTTTTTCCATGATACAGCTTCTGAGGGTTCTTTCTCTCCATTTGGAATGGTATGCCCACTTTCGTTATCTTCCTCACCGGTATATTTTATATCTTCATCGTAACTATATGGGTAGAGATGATACTCTACATTTTCTTTTTTATCTTTGTCAGATCTATCATCGCTCATCTCATAACCATCCTTCCTGTAAAATGTATCTGAACATTCAAAAACCTTACCTTAAACAAAATGAGCGAAATATATTTTATAATTGCACACAATCAACATCAGAGTTATTCACATATTCCCAACGGAGGAAATAAATGTCAAACATCATCTCTGATAAAGCCGTGCTTGTAACCTGTGGTCTTCCCTACGCTAATGGAAAGGCTCATGTAGGGCACCTTCGGACATACATACCTGCAGATATCTATGTAAGGTCCCTGAAAAAGAACTTACAGGAAGTAATATTTGTATGTGGGTCCGATACGCATGGCACACCTATTGTGGTAAATGCCGAAAAGCTTGGGATAGCTCCCAAGGAATTGGTCCAGAAATATCATGTTCATTTTGATGAGCTATTCAAAAAAATGGATATAAGGTTTGATGCATTCGGTACAACCGATGACGCTACAAACCACAAGCGTACCCTGGATATAGTCGACAGGCTGATAGAAAAAGGGTACGTTTATCCAAAGATCATAGAGATAGCATATTGTCCTCAATGTACTCGTTTTCTCCCTGACAGGTATGTTGCCGGCACATGCCCTCATTGCGGTGAGAAGGCCAGGGGTGATGAATGTGACCAGGGTTGTGGCAAACATCTTGAACCAGGTGAGCTAAAAGAGCCTTTATGCACCATATGCAGGGGACCTGCAGAGTATAAGGAACAAGAGCACTTCTTCTTCAGACTTTCAGATTTTGCGGACTTTCTTGTTAAGCATCTGGAAAACCTTGGAGGCACTCTAAATGCGCGTAACTATGCCCTTGGATGGGTAAAACAGGAACTTTCTGACTGGTGTATAACAAGAAATCTTGAATGGGGTGTTAAATTCCCTGGACATGATGATCTTGTTGTCTATGTCTGGGTGGATGCACCTATCGGATATATAGCATTCACTGAGCAGTGGGCAAAGGCAAATGGTGGTGACTGGGAAAAGTTCTGGAAGGGCGATTGCCCTATTGTGCATTTCATTGGAGGCGACATAATCTATCATCACTGCATATTCTGGCCCGCAATGCTAAAAGGTGCTGAATATAGCCAGCCTTCAGCTGTTGTTGCATCTGGTATGCTAAAGATAGAGGACAAGACCTTCTCAAAGAGCCGCGGTTATGTTGTTTGGGTGGAAGAGGACTATCTGGACCAGGGGTTTCACCCAGATCTGCTTAGATACTACCTTGCAAGCTATACTTCACATACAAAGGAAGTAAATTTCTCATGGAATATATTCCAGGATAAGATAAACACAGAGCTTGTAGGTGTAATGGGTAATTTCCTTTACAGAAATCTGCTTTTTGCCTATAAGAATTTCGGTGCTGTGCCTGAAGGTGAGATCGACCCGCAGGTCATGGAGAAGATCGACCTTACCATAGATGAGGTAAAAAGGGCCAATGGTGAGTATGAGTTTAAGAAGGCTGCAGATACTGCAATGTCTCTGGCATCATATGGTAACTCATATTTCCAGTCCAATGAGCCCTGGAAACTAATAAAGGAAAACAGGGATGCATGTGGACGGGTAATCAAGAACTGTATGCAGATAGCCAAGGCACTTGTGCTCTTATTTGAACCAATAACTCCTGCAAGCATGGAAGCGGCATGGAAACAGATTGGCATGGATTCTGATGTCCATACTGCAGTTTATGATGAAGCTAATGTCCATGTGGTTAGTGGAACAGAACTTATCAAGCCGGAAATACTGTTCACCAAGATAGATGACGAAAAGATAGCAGAAATGGAAACGATATCCTCAAAACGTGTAAAAGCGGCCATGGCAAAAGAAGCAGGCATTAAGGAAGTAGAGATCATGGAATATAAGGAAGAAATAGAGTATGATGATTTTGCAAAGCTTGACATCAGGGTGGGGAAAATCATTACTGCCGAGAAGATCAGGAAATCCAAGAAACTCCTACGCCTGGAGGTAGACATAGGCGACGATGAACCAAGACAGGTGGTAGCCGGCCTTGCAGAAAACTACGAGCCCAAAGAGATGCTTGGCAAGACCGTGAATATCATTGTCAACCTGAAACCTGTCAAGCTCTGCGGTGTGGAGTCCCAGGGTATGCTTTTGGCAGCAGATTCCGGTGATAACGTATCTCTGCTGACGACAGATAAGGAGATGGAGCCGGGTTCGAGTATAAGGTGAAGTTAAAGAAAAGTTGTGATCGAATCTGGGCTTTTAGCCCATCAGGATATATTTATAACTCTCTTTTTTTATTCAAAGGAGGATTTCTGTATAGGTATACTAATTCTTTTTGTAAAGTAACATCTCAAGATAGGATGTTCTGATAGAGTCCTCCTCTTTAATCCCCAAATGCTTAAGGAAATCAAATATGCGGTCTCTGTGCTTTTTAATATCTGAATCTGCACAGATCTCAACTTCTATGAACTCTCCTATGCTATCTACCTTATCGAGACAGACAATTATATCTTTGTATTTGAATATCTCCCTTTTCTTCTTGACAACTCCCGATTCAAGGAACCCGAGGGCAATAAGGATGCTCAGGGCACTGCTGCCATCCACCTCTGTCTCGAATTCCTCGCGTGTCTTTGAGATGGCATCAAGCTTTCTACCTTTGTATGTAAGTACAGATATTCCATTGACAGAGCGTATCCTGAGTGCCTCGTCAGTATCTTCAAAATCTCTATGTGGAGCATTAAAATAGGTGTCTTGGTGATGCTGGACACCTATAAGCTCAGCATTCATCTTTATTAGCAATTCCTTTGTCTGCCTGTGATCGGCCCTTGCCTTTACTTCGATCTCTAACATTGCTCTGGGATGAATTTATTGCCATAGTATATCATACCGCGTTCCCCATCCTGTCCAAGTTTCCTAAAAACAGGTTTCACCTTCATACCTATATATACGGATTCGGGTTCACATATTATCTGGCATGTAAGGCTTGGTCCTTCTTGTAGTTTTATTATTCCCAGTACATATGGTGTCTGATTCTCAAAGCCTTCTGCAGCAGTATGAATAATTGTGAATGTCAGTACTTCACCATGACCATTGAACTTGAAATCCTCTATCTGCCCATCACGCCTGCAGGCAGGGCACATATTGCGTGGTGGGTAGAAATGTTCTCCGCACTTTTTACACTTTGTTCCTACAAGGTTATATCTTGCTATCTGGTTTCTCCAAAATCGTGCTACGGACATAATATCACCTGTTCCTCGAGAATATATGTACAACAGCAGTTGCTCCGGACCCTCCGACATTGTGTGTCATTCCAACTTCAGCTCCGTCAACCTGTCGCTTGCCTGCCTCTCCTCTTAGTTGCTCTACTATCTCAACGGCCTGTTTCACACCAGTGGCTCCTACAGGATGTCCGCATGACTTGAGTCCACCTGAGGTATTGACAGGTATCCTGGCACCAATTGCAGTCTCTCCATTCTGGGTGGCAATACCTCCTTCCCCCTTTTTAACAAAGCCCAGGTCCTCAATGGCACAT
Organism: Methanosarcinaceae archaeon; assembly: GCA_003565715.1. Taxonomy (GTDB): domain Archaea; phylum Halobacteriota; class Methanosarcinia; order Methanosarcinales; family Methanosarcinaceae; genus Methanolobus. The sequence goes on along the minus strand of PXAV01000135.1, from coordinate 21,418 downwards.
ATCTCTGCAATGGTGAAACAGTCGTGTACCTCTACAAGGTCTATGTCACTTGCTTCCATTTTAGCCATGCTATAGGCTCTCCTCCCTGCCGCCAAAGTTGCATCCAGTGTGGTTATGTCCCTTCTGTCATGCAGTGCAATGGTGTCAGATGCCTGTCCGGTTGCCTTGACGTATATGGGGGTGTCGGTGTACTCATGGGCGATATCTGCAGGCGCCAGAATAACCGCCGAAGAGCCATCTGTAATAGGGGAGCAGTCAAAAATATGCAATGGATCAGCAACCATTATCGATCTGAGCACAGAATCAACACTAATTGGTTTCCTGTACTGTGCTATAGGATTGAACTGACCATTCATGTGGTTCTTAACGGCAACTTCTGCAAGCTGCTCACTTGTGGTTCCGTATTTGTGCATGTGTAACCTGGCTATCATTGCATATAGGCCGGGGAACGTTGCACCCATGATACCTTCCCATTCCCTGTCGGCCGCAGCGGCAAGGGCCGAAGATGCCTTGGGTGCGGGAACATCAGTCATTTTCTCTGCTCCTGCGGCTATGACAATGTCATCTATCCCGGAAGCTACAGCATATATACCCTGTCTGAGTGCCAGACCTCCTGATGCACAGGCTGCCTCCACACGTGTTGATGGTATGTGGATATCCTTTGCAAGTCCTGAATAATCAGCAATCAATGCTCCAATATGCTCCTGCTCTACAAACTGACCACCACTCATATTTCCTACAAACATCGAATCTATCTTCTCTCCCACAATACCTGCATCTTCAACTGCACCAACTCCTGCATCAACAACAAGGTCTCTGAATGAGCGGTCCCACTGTTCGCCAAAACTTGTGTTCTTAACACCTATGATCGCAACATCTCTCATTTTCCCACCTCATGCTACCTTTATTTTTCCTTTGTGTCTGGCGTATCTGGAATAGTCTACATAGACAGGGTTTGCAAGAAGCTCTTCTACCTTTGGAGCCCTGTCACGAAGCTCTTCTATCCTGTCGGTCACACGTATGCTGAAAGCGTCCCCTCCTGCACCTGAACCAAAAGCAGTTGCAAATATACGGTCACCTGGTTTTGCCTGGTCAAGGGTTGCAGCAATGCCTATCATACATGATCCTGAATAAGTGTTACCAAGCCTTGGAACTACAAGACCCGGATTTATCTGTTCCTTGCTGAACCCAAGCATAGAGGCTACACGGCTGGGGAACTTTCCGTTTGGCTGGTGAAAAACTGCAAAGTCATAGTCTGATGGTTTTGTATGCATCTTTTCCATAAGTCCCTTTGCAGCATTTGTAACATGTTTGAAATATCCAGGCTCTCCTGTGAATCTTCCACCATGTTCCGGATATGGCATGCCTTCGCGTCTCCAGAAGTCAGGGGTATCTGTAGTAAATGAAAAAGTATCTTCTATAACAGCCACAAGCTCTGACTCCTTATTGCCTATTATGTAGGCAACCCCTCCAGCAGCTGCAGTATATTCTAGAGCATCTCCCGGAGCACCCTGTGCAACATCTGCACCGATCGCAAGTCCCAGGTCTATCATCCCTGAGGAAACAAGTCCCATACATGCCTGCACAGCTGCTGTTCCTGCCTTACAAGCAAATTCAAAGTCTGCAGCTGTCAGGACCGGGGTTGCTCCCGATGCCTCTGCAACGATGGTACTTGTTGGTTTTACCGCATATGGATGACTTTCAGAACCGGTGTATACTGCACCTATCCTCTTTGCATCTATATCAGACCTTGAAATCGCTGCCCTTGCAGCCTCAACTGCAATCGTCGCTGTATCCTCATCAACATCAGGAACAGACTTCTCATACACCATCAGTCCTGATTTAAGTATATCTGCATCATCTCCCCACAGGCGGGCAATTTCATCTATCTTGATTCTGTATTTTGGTACATATGCACCATAAGAGACTATCCCTACACTCATCTTAACACCGTTTAAATGTGCATTTTGCTTTATTATTCTATTACATGGTATTCGCTGTACTTTTTCAGTGCTTTTACCATTTCATCAATGTCCATTGTCGTTGCAAGCAGGGGAATCCTGTCGATCTCAGCCATTTTCCTGGCCATTAAGTGCACCTCATTTCCGCGCAGACCGTGTATGATAACTGCACCTGGCTTTAAGTTTGTGACCCTTATTGCAACCATTGGTGACTTACCAGTTGTTACCTTGGTGAATATCATTGCACGCTCTGTACTCCATCCGTAGAGTTTCTGGAACTCATGGGATGATAGCTCAAGGATTGCTTTTTTGCTGTCAACTACAGTAAAGCCATAAAGTGGTTTTTCAATTCCTTTATTGACGATATCTGCCTGTATTATGTTAGCAAGCTTTGCAACTTGCATTGGAAACGTGTATTCATACGTTGCATAAATGGCCTTTGACTTCTTATCTGCAAAAAGTATCCCCTCATAAACATGAATCTTCTGGCCTCCTCTCTGTGAATCCAGGTTAAGGAGTGCTTCAACTATCCTGCTGACTATAAGAGTACCGGGGGATTTCCTTCTCCCACTTTCATAGTCGCTGATAACTGAAGGAGAAACACTTAGATAGCTTGAAAGGTCTGTTTGTGCGATCTCAAAGTTCAATCGCCATTTTTTCAGAGCCTCACCTGGCTTATCTGACAGTGTAATCTCGCCTGCCATCTTTTCAGCAAGACGCTGGCGGACCATTTCTTGTGATTCGTCTTCACTCATGTTTTATATTCCTAAGGATAGATTAACATATATATTTAACGAATATTAGTTCGTTTATTGTCGACACTGTAGTATTTAAACCGATTCAAATCATTTGTTTATTTATAGTATGGAACTTATCGACTATAAAAATATGTTTGCCAAAAAAGAAAAAATAACAATAACAATTTCAGAGCTGTATCTTTTTCTTTCATGTCCCAGAAAATTATATTTTCATTCCAGGGAGAATGAAACTTTATCCTTTTCACCATTTTTTATAGATCATCTTTTACTAAAGGAGATGGCTATGGCATATCCTCACATGTTGAAGAGTTATTCGTCAAAAGACGATGTGACCATCCATGAACTCGAGTCATTACTTTTGCAGTCAATGGATGACATAGTGCTTATTTATCCTGCTGAACTCATGGGAGCTGAAGAAGAGACTATTACGGCCTCAATGGATCGGATAAGGGGTTTTTTTGATGTCATTGGACAAAATCTGTCAGAACAGCTGAAGATGCCTGAAATAGTTTCCCTGGCCACGAAGCTTTCCGGGCTGGACAAAGAGCCCTTTCTCTTTTCTGAAAAGATGAATGTCAGTGGAGTTCTATATAGGCTTTTGCATACTGATGATACATTTGTCCCTGTCCTTCTCAAAACCGGAAAATTTCCGGAAAAAGGACTATGGAGAAACGATAGACTGCATCTAACCTCCTTTGCAATGCTTGCAGAGGAGATGTATGGGGTTCATGTCAGCTATGGTTTTGTCCTTTATGCAAAAGCAGGACTATTCCGAAGGTCCAGTATACTTCCAAATCATCGCAGAGAGGTCCTGCGGACGATAGGCAGGGCGAGAAAGGTAAAAGAAGGAAATATGCCTGCCAGAAAAGAGGGCCCTCTGTGCTCCAGCTGTACCTACTCAGGTATGTGCAATGTGAAGGTTTCGTTTGCTTCCAAGTTCTTTTAGCTTCTATCAGGGCAAAAACTATTTATTATTTAGATATGGAGGTTGCACAATGTCAAAACCTCTGTATCTTGGTGAACTGCTACTATACTGGTGTCCCTCATGTAACGTGCCTGTCCTTGGGAAAGAATGCTCTTGTGGTGCTGTTACAAAACATGTGACGATAACCCCTCCAGGGGATATAAGGCCTGCATTTGAATATGATATTGATCTTATCAACAATATATGCTTTGAACAGTTCAATGCTCCTCTTATCTCTGATGAGCGTGTGGTTGTCCTTAACAAATCACCATATGATGACCGCATGGATGAGATCATAATTGATGGTGAGGTTATAGGAAGTATACGTTTTGAGGTAGAAGAACTCAGATGGGTTCTGGTACTCAGACTTAGCGGCGCAAGACGCATATTTGGAAAATGGGGATTCAGGGATCTTCAAAACTGGGTTTGCATAGATGAAGGGGCAGAAAAGTTCATTCTTGGTGGTGCAAGTGTACTTGCCCCGGGCTTAAAGGATGCGGATCCAGACATCAGGGAAATGGATGAAGTTGTAATTCTGGACCATAAAGGTAGGGTCCTTGGAACCGGAAGGTCCCGAATGAACGGAGAAGAGATGCTAAAAAGAGGCAAAGGCGTTGCTGTGAAGGTGCGTTTTAAACAAGAGCCTGCAGAACCTCCTCTTATCCAGGGAGGCCAGACATGGGAAAATGTTGTAGAAGCAAATGATGGCTACATGGATGAGTTTGTGGAGCGTTCCCATAAATTCATAAATAACGTTTCCTCGTCTGTGGACCGTCCTGTGACAGTTTCGTATTCTGGTGGCAAGGATAGCCTTGCAGTGCTTCATCTTGTAAGCCAATGTCTTAAGGAGTACGACCTCATCTTTGCAGATACAGGCATAGAGTTCCCAGAAACGGTGAACAATGTGCATGAAGTTGCAAACAGGTATGGTAGACCTTTAAAAATGATAGGCATGGGAGATGCCTTCTGGGAATCTGTGGACCGTTTTGGCCCTCCAAGTGTGGAAGTTCGCTGGTGCTGTAAAGTCTGTAAGCTTGGGCCTATCACCCAGATAATAAACAATAATTATGAGAACGGCTGCCTTACTTTTATAGGTCAGAGGAAATATGAGTCAGGTACAAGGGCCAAAAGCGAGCGTGTGTGGAAAAACCCGTGGGTAGGTAATCAGATAGCTGCTGCACCTATACAGAACTGGACAGCAATGCATGTGTGGCTTTATATATTCAAGAACAAGCTTCCTTTCAATCCTCTTTATGCTGATGGTTTTGACAGGATAGGCTGCTGGCTGTGTCCATCCTGTTCACTGGCTGACCTGATAAGGCTTAAAGAAACCCATCCGGAGCTGGAAGAAAAACTCATGGGACATCTGTTATCATATGCAAAAAGTAGTGGTCTATCTGAAGAATGGGTACAATATGGTCTTTGGAGGTGGAAGGAATTGCCTGCGAATTTGAAGGATATAGCAAAGAGGAAAAAAATAGGTATTATACCAAAGGCAGGCAGTAAAAGAAACATGGAATTTTCTGTAACTTCAGGATACCGTCCCTGCAAACAGGGTGGGATCTCCGCAGAGGGTGGCTTTGATACTCCGCTGGATCTTGGAATACTTGAGCGCTCAGGCATGCTGAAAGCTATAGGTGAGGCTGTATTCATGGAGGGAGTTGCCCATGTGTCCCATGGGGAGGACCGTGCCCATGTGTTCGCATCAGGAAATGTAACTTCAAGAAGTGATTCTGACGACGATGCAAAAAAACTTATGAGAAAAGTTGAGCTTTCTGTCAAAAGAGCATTGTTATGCAGTGGATGTGGGGTATGTGTAGGAAAGTGTAGCAATGGTCAGATAAGGATCAAAAAAGGAAGATCTATCATCAATGAGGCGTGCTCACACTGTGGTATATGTATCGAATCATGTCCGCTTGTCAGATTTGGCCATTCTAAGTGACCAGAAGCCTTATAATATAGATGTGCCAATCATACACGGTGATTTTTTGTTAAAAAGAGCATTGCTCAGCGTTTCTGATAAGACCGGGATTGTAGATCTTGCCCGTGGACTAGAAAAATTTGATGTACAGATTATCTCTACCGGTGGAACTGCTCGCATGCTCCGTGACTCAGGTATTGAGGTCATGGATGTATCGGATGTAACAGGATTCCCGGAAATGATGGGGGGGAGGGTCAAGACCCTTCATCCAAAGATACACGGAGGTATCCTTTGCATACGGGATGACCATGATCATATGGGTGAGGCCCAGAAGGCAGAAGTTGAAATGATAGATATAGTGGTCGTCAACCTTTATCCATTCGAGGTAGCTGTTTCAAAAGAGGACACAATACTTGAAGAAGCCATTGAGAACATTGATATTGGTGGGCCTGCGATGCTGCGCTCGGCTGCCAAGAACTATGACTCTGTATCCGTTATATGTGACCCTGAAGACTATGGTCTCATATTAAAGGAAATACGCTCCACAGGCATAGTTTCTCCAGATACCAGAAAAAGACTTGCTGTAAAGGCTTTCAGGCATACTGCAGACTATGATTCCACTATTGATACCTATCTTAGTAAGCAGCTGCTTGGAGAGGATATACTACGTCTTAAATTCAAAGAAGGTGTAACCCTCAGATATGGGGAGAACTGGCACCAGGATGCAATATTCTATAAGGGACAAAGTGTTGAGGGTCCATCTCTGGCAAATGTGAAACAGCTTCATGGTAAGGAGCTTTCCTACAATAATTATGTTGATGCTGACAATGCACTTAAGACTGTAAAGGAGCTATCATCCTCCAAACCCGCTGTTACCATTGTAAAGCATAATAATCCATGTGGATTTGCAACAGGCAGAACATTGTTACAGGCCCTTGGAGCTGCATGGAACGGGGATCCCATTTCTGCATATGGGAGTATAATATGTACAAATACTGTCTTTGATCTGCAGGCTGCAGAATTCCTAAACGGTAAGTTTGTGGAAATAATCCTTGCACCAGGTTTTGATAATGATGCCCTTGAGTACCTGAAGAGAAAAAGTGCAAATCTTAGGCTTCTTGAACTTGGAAAACTCAACGATCCCTTCACATTGGATGATACTTATAAACATGTTATTGGTGGTATCCTTAAACAGTCGAGGAATATCGGCATATATGACAGGTGGGAATGTGTTACAGATGTCCAGTATCCTGAAGATCTGCGTGAAGTTTCTGAGTTTTCCCTGCATGCATGCAAATGTGTAAAATCAAATGCTGTGGCAATTGCATATGAATATGATAATGGATGCTATATGATGCTGTCAATGGGTGCAGGGCAGCCTAACAGGGTAGATTCCATAAGGAAACTTGCTGCAAGCAAGGCCCGGGAAAACCTGCAGATAATGTATGAGCACCAGTCTCTTGATATATCATTTGAGGATTATTGCAAAGATGTATTCTCAAGATGTGTCATGGCATCGGATGCTTTCTTCCCATTTGATGACAGCGTAGTGAACGCAAATGAACATGGAATAAGGTATATTGTTTCCCCGGGTGGTTCAATAAGGGACAATGAAGTGATAGATACTGCAAACAGACTGGGTGTTTCCATGGTATTTACAGGAATGCGACACTTTCTGCACTGACATATTTTACCGTTTCATAAATCAATAATCTTTTATCTTTTTTTTGCCAGTACTTGTAATACTATGCACGTAGATACATTTATCCTTCGGATTTTACTTAATTGAGTATCTTGTGTTTACTATAAGTAATTATATATATGATATTCATGTTCTATATATATATATATGAATATTTCAACGTATAAATGAGGGATTTCAATAGAGACCAGAAAAGTTCAGCAGACAGGTGGCTCTACATATATCATATCACTTCCCAAAGTATGGGCAGACAAAGTTGGAATTAAAACCGGTAGCAGGGTTACCTTACAACCTCAACCTGACGGGAAACTGATAATAGACTCCGTACACGACACCCCCCCGGTCAAACGTATACAGATAGATGTAACCGGAAGAATGGGGGATGCCTTAATAAGAGATATTATCGCTGCATATCTTGCGGGCTCGGATATCATAGAAATGAAAGCCGACAGGATACTTGCTGAGCAAAAGAAGATCATCCGAAATATGTGCTATAAGCTCATTGGACCTGAGATTATAGAAGAGACTGCAAGAAAAGTGGTCATACAGGACCTTTTAAATCCAGATGAGATATCTATAAAAAAAAGCGTAAGAAGAATGTATCTGATCTCAAATTCAATGCACATTGATGCAATAAGGGCTATCAAAAACCTTGATAAAGACCTTGCTATGGATGTTGATCAGAGGGATGATGATGTTGACAGACTATTCCTTCTCATATCAAAACAGTTCCGCTCTATCTTGAGGGGTGCAAGATTACCTGATGCCTCTGAGACCTCTATAGATGAATACCATGATCTTAGAATGGTAGCAGGCCCTCTTGAGCGTATTGCTGACCATGCACGTAAGATTGCCAGGATCACTATGTTCCTGAAAGCACCTATTCCAGAAGATATAATGAATATGATAGAAGTAACATCTGAGGCTTCAAGGCAGATTGTAGAGGATTCAATAGATGCACTCTACAATTCGGATGTAGAACTTGCCAACAAGGTAATAGACAATGTTGCAAAGCTGTCACCTATGTTCGATAAGCTCAACGAGTCCCTCCTTAATAATGATTCATGTGGTTCAGTTGTTGCTCTTGGCACGGTTGTTGACAGTATAGACCGCACAGGTGATTATGGTTCTAATATTGCAGAGATAGCTATCAACTCTGCGATGTCAAGAATTGCATGAACACAAATAAGAGGAATAGTTTTTCATATTTGATATGCTCTTAAAGTAGAAGATAATAAAAAATATATCCTTGGTGGATGTTTATACTAATAATATTATCCAGGGTAAAATATAATGATGCTTAATGGAGGGAATGAATGGGCTTAATAAAGTCATTCAAAAGGAATTTTTCAGATGTTTTCAAGAAACTGTTTAAAAAACAAAATGCCCGCATTGGAATATATGGTCCCCCTAACGCAGGGAAGACAACACTTGCAAACCGTATATTGAGGGACTGGACAGGTGATGCCATGGGCTCTGTTTCCCAAATTGCTCATGAAACAAGACGGGCAAGGCGCAGGGAAGGTGTTACCATCAAGGCCAATGGTAATTCAATAACCCTTGATATCATTGATACCCCCGGGCTTGCCACAAAGATAGACTTTCATGAGTTCATGGAACAGGGAATGGATGAGACTGAGTCTAAGAGGCGTGCAAAGGAGGCCACAGAAGGTGTTATAGAAGCTGTGAAGTGGTTAGAGGACCTTGATGGCGTGATACTTGTTATGGATGCTACAGAAGATCCTTTTACCCAGGTCAATGTAACTGTTATCGGTAACATGGAAGCAAGAAGGCTACCGCTCATGATTGTTGCAAATAAGGTAGACCTGCCGGAAGCTTCTCCAGCCAGTATAAGGGATGCATTTCCACAGCATCCAATGGTTTCTATCTCTGCGCTTGAGGGCAAGAACATAGATACACTTTACGAAGAGCTTGCAAAGAGGTTTGGGTGATATATATGCAGGGTTTCCAGATGGATCTTGTATCAGAGCACCGGCTATCTCAAATGACTCCAGTGGAGAAAGTGAGATTTATCATCGATGAGGTAATGAATGGAAAGATACTGGTCCTTGAAAAAGGCTTAAGTCCTGAAGAGGAAGCAAGTCTTATAGAAATGACAATGACCCTTATTGAACCTGATGGTTTCTCTGGTATAGAAATGGAAAGCTATCCTTCAGAAGTGGATAGTTCTTTTATAGGCAGGATATTTAAAAAGAATGCTCTAAAAACCAGACTTACTGTTATAGGGCCTGCCGATCAGCTCAAAACACTAAGAAAAGATCGCAATATGATCAGTGCTCTCATATCCACAAAGAAATAATACGCGAGAAGTAATGGATGATAAAACAACTACGAAGAACCTGATATCATCAAAACTTCCCTTTTCATCACTTGAGATGGGCAGAGATGATGTGAATGTTGTCTGCACGTATGGTAAAATATCCATATGGTTTGGGAGGCAGGTACCCGATATTATCATTGGGCAGATACTTCTGGGTATTGCAAGTATCGATAAATCTGCTGTACACGAACTTGAGACCATATGTGACTTTGAGGATATAATGGGTTATGAAAGTCATGGCTACATCCTGGTGTCATATGTAAGGTCAAGTAATGGGTACAGAGCATCCTTTAATGTTCCCTTTTCAAGCAAAAAGGCTTTATTCCATCTTGCTGGGTCCATTACCGAAGAACTTAAAGATAAAGACACAGTTTTAGATTGCTACTGGACCGGAGATAACTCTGATATCATGCGCTTGTATCAGGAGTTATGCAATATCGGTGGCTGGAAACTAAAAGTCATCAACTATAAGGATGATTCACGGGAAAAGCATAATGGTCACGTTATTTTTTGATTGGTCTTTAAGAGGTTATCTAATGAAAGAAATCCATTTAAGCGAATGTAAATATTTAAAGTCCTCTATCATGCTGATGGCTGAACATCTTGAAGATGTTGCTGAGAAACTTGATAAGGACTCTGTAAGACAAATGCTTGAAGATATTATGTCTGCAAGGAAGATATTTGTAATGGGTGCAGGCAGGTCCGGCCTGGTTGGAAGGGCATTTGCCATGAGACTCATGCACCTTGGACTTGCATCCCACGTGGTAGGTGAAACTACGACACCTGCAGTTACAAAAGATGATGTGGTCATAGCTATATCCGGCTCAGGTCAGACTCGTTCTGTTGCAAACCTTGGGAACGTGGCAAAGGACATCGGCGCCAAGGTTGTAACAATAACATCAAACAAAGAGTCAAAACTGGGCGATATATCAGATACTGTTATAGTTATTCCCGGCAGGACAAAAGATGAGAGCGGTGGATATGTGGAGCGCCATATGCGTGGCGAATATACCTATCTTACCCCGCTTGGAACATCCTTTGAAACATCATCAAGCGTGTTTCTGGATGCTGTGATCGCAGAGCTCATATATATTACAGGTGCTTCTGAAGAAGACCTGAAATCAAGGCATACAAATATAGAATAGGGATACATATGACAGGGTCTAAGTTCTCACAAAGGGTGCTGGACATAGATATTTCCGGTATCCGGAAGATGTTTGAAGGGGCAGGTCCAAATTCAATAAACCTGGGTCTTGGACAACCCGATTTTGATACTCCTCTACACATAAAAAAGGCTGCTATAGATGCAATTAACGAGGGGTTCACTGGCTATACCCCGGGCCCTGGCATTTATGAGCTTCGTAGTGCACTGTGCTCAAAGTTCAAACATGAGAATAATATTGAGCTTTCACCGGAGGAGACAATAGTAACTTCTGGAGCATCTGAGGCTCTTCAGCTGGCGGTTGCATCCCTTGTTGACCCTGGGGATGAGGTGCTTGTAGCAAATCCTGGTTTTGTTTCTTACAATTCCCTTGTTGGGCTCATGGGTGGACGTGTGATGCATATACCCCTTTCAGAAGATCTTACCATAAACCCGGAGACAATTGTTGATAACATCGGACCAAGGACCAAAGCGATTGTTATCAATTCCCCGGCAAACCCGACTGGAGCAGTGCAGAGCAAAAAAGAAATGAGGGCATTTGCACAGATAGCTGATGACTATGACATTACTCTGATATCAGATGAGGTTTATGAGCATTTCATATATGAAGGTGAACATGTAAGTCCTGCACAGTTCTCTGACAACGTTATTACCGTGAATGCAGTATCTAAGACCTTCTCGATGACCGGTTGGAGGCTTGGCTATGTTGCAGCCAGGGCAGAATACACAGAGCAGATGATCAAGGTACATCAGTATGTACAGGCATGTGCCAATTCAATTGCACAGAAAGCTGCACTTGCTGCTGTTACAGGTCCGATGGACCCTGTTATTTCCATGCGTGACGAATTTAAGGCCCGCAGGGATATGCTTGTTAAAGGGCTGAACTCAATAGGTCTGAGATGTCCTTCTCCAAAAGGCGCATTCTACGCATTTCCGGAAGTTCCCGATGGTCTCACATCAGAGGAACTTGCATCAAAAATGATATCAAATGGAGTTATAGTCGTGCCTGGTACAGCCTTTGGTGAACTTGGGGAAGGGCATATACGTCTTTCATATGCATCATCTATGGATAATCTCAAAAGAGCACTTGATCTCATGGAAAATGTACTGTAAAGATGATGATATTAGTTCTCATCTTTCCCTTCTTTATTCTCTTTACTTTCTTGTTTTTCCATTATTACTCTTTTGACCATATCTATCAAGGTCAAGGTCACTTCACTAACGCCTTCTCCTGTTGCAGTGGACATCTTCATATCTACAAAGTCAAGCTCTGTGAACTGTGGCAGATCTGACTTATTGCCAACTACAAGTACAGGTAATCTGAACTCCCTTTGAACTTCATCAAGCATATTTTTCTGGTCGCTTATCCTGTATCCGCATGTCTCACTTGCATCGATTATGAAAAGCACCACTGCATCAAGGTTCTTTAGTGCGGTTATAGCCTGAAGTTCTATCTCATTCCTTTCTGACATTGGTCTGTCAAGAAGCCCTGGGGTATCCAATACCTGATACCTATCGTTGTCAACAAAGAAGTGACCTATTGAAACTCCTTTTGTAGTGAATGGATAAGGTGCAATCTCAGGTGTTGCTCCTGTTATACTGGTAACAAAACTGGATTTTCCTATATTTGGGTAACCTGCAACTACTATGGTCGGTTCATCGCTAACCGAAGGAAGTTTTCTAAGTTTGTTCCTGGCCTTATTAAGAAAAATAAGATCCTTATCAATAGAGTACATTATAGATGATATCCGTCCAAAACACTGCTTCCTCAGTGGAAGTGGATCACTACTCTTTCTCATCTTACCAACATATTCCCTTGCGATCTCATGTATCTTGGCACTTGCCCATTCCAGTTTGCTCAGGGACCTTCTCAAATCATCTACGCCCACCATCACATCTGCAAGCTCGTAGTAAAAAGGTGGCAGGTTCTCAAAGGTGGGGAATCTTCTGACTATGTTCTTAAGATTATCTGTAAGTATGTTAGCAGCTGTCAATATCATGGACTCATTGGCCTCTATTGCAGTTCTCCTTCCTGTTATGGTCTTCCCTGACATTGCTCTGCTTGCCCTTCTGAAAGCTTTGTTCAGCATTTCCTCGGATGTTGGGACAGTGTGGATCTTCTCAAATATCATATTTTTTCCTATAGCTCGCTCAAAACACTTTAATGTATAAAACACTGTTCATTATGCAGTACTTTACATTATATACTCTCTTTTAATATCATTTTCTTCTAATACTACAGTTTATATATCTCTTTTGTGTATCTATATACTATTATTTGACACTATGGACAGGTGATCTTGTGGAACTTACCCCTATTCAGAAAGATATCCTCATTGCATTGATCAATCTTCAAAGAGAAAAAAACCGAGCCATAAAAGGTGAGGAAATTGCAGAACTTATTGTTCGTAATCCCGGAACGGTCCGGAACCAGATGCAATCTTTAAAGGTACTTGGTCTTGTGGAGGGTGTTCCCGGTCCCAAAGGAGGATACAAGGCAACAGGTGAGGCTTATGAGGCACTGAGTATCACTGCAATGGAACATGAAGCTAAAGTTCCCATATACAGGAATGAGAACCTTGTTGAAGGAGCAACTGTTGCAGAGATAAGTTTCACTACAGTAAGACATCCGGATATGTGTCATGGGATGTTAAAGGTTCTTGGCAACATTAAGGACTTTTTACAGGGCGATATCGTTCAGGTGGGTCCGACTCCTGTGAACAAGCTGATAGTAAGAGGTGAGATAGTAGGCAGGGATGATACCCATAACCTGTTGGTATTCTCTATAAATGAGATGATCTCCCTTCCAAAGAAGCCTGTTAAGAACTATGCACGTAAGAATATGATCTCAATAAGTGTCAATGATCGGATTCAGGAAACAGCTGCCATTCTTGTAGAGAACAACATTCATGGTGCTCCGGTACTTGATAAGGATGATATAATAGGCGTTGTAACCTTCTCAGATATTGGCGAAGCAGTAGCAAAGGGTCGTACCGATGCGACTGTAAAGGAAATAATGACCTGTGATCTGATAACCATTGACTCTGAAACATCTCTCTATGATGCTGTTAAGCTTTTTGACAGGCACGATGTTGGTTTTTTACTGGTCCTCTTTGACGGTTCCCCAAAAGGCATACTGTCCAAAAGGGATGTATTCCACGAGCTTATAGTATATTGAGAAGACAATGGTTTTTGACAATTAAGGATATCTTTCAAAAGAACTATTTTCTTCTTTCACTCATTTCTTTTGCAATCTCTTCAAGGGTTATCCCCTTTGCCACAAACATTACCATGAGGTGGAATAAGAGGTCGGATGATTCATATATTATATCTTCCTTTTTCTCACTTTTAACCGCAAGTATGGTCTCGATAGCTTCTTCTCCGACCTTTTCCAGTATCTTATCGATCCCTTTGTTATGATCAAGTAAAGAGCAGACATATGAGCCATCAACAGGGTCTTCTTTCCTGCTTTTTATTATCGTATACAGTTCATTGAATATAGAGAGGTCGGTATCTGTCATATTTTATCCTTCCTTGGTACATGGTACTACTGTTACATCTTATGGCACAGGTTTTTAAACTTATCTTTGATGTATTTTATCGGCCAGAAGGGTCTGATATAACAGCATTAAAAACAAAATTTAGTGACGTTGGCTGTAATCCACATACAATATGACGGGAGCATGTTGGTTATACCAACGTCTGGAAACACTATAGAAATTTGCCTGATATATCTTTTGTGGTCTCATTTTAGAAAAAGGTAAGATATCAGACCTTTCTGGGGTCTGTTATCTCTCCAGTGAGTGCTGATGCTGCCGCTGTTGCAGGAGAACTCAGATATACAAAGGACTGCGGGCTACCCTCACGGCCTTTAAAATTGCGGTTGGAAGTTGCAAGTCCTACTTCTCCATCACCAAGAAGACCAAATGACCCTCCCATACACGGGCCACAACAGGGTGCTTCAACAATAGCCCCGGCTTCCATGAACTGTTCTATATATCCTGCTTTAAGGACCTTCATATATTCTGTTCTGGATGCAGGTATGATAAGAAGTCTTACATCTTTGGCTACCGGTTCATCTCCCATCATCTTTGCAACTATCTCTATGTCCTCAAACCTTCCATTGGTACAGGAACCAACAAAAATCTGGTCCAGTTTTGTCCCTTCCACCTCTGTTACAGGCTTGACATTATCGACATTATGGGGGCATGCTACCTGCGGCTCAAGGTTATTTATATTATATTTGTGTATCTCGCGCTTTGAACCTTCGTCGGATATCCAGTATGGATCGAATTCATAATCAGGTATGCGTTCTTTTATGTATTTTTCAGTTACCTTATCTGCTTCAATTATACCTGCCTTTCCTCCCATCTCTATAGCCATGTTGGAGATGGTCATGCGCTCAGACATTGGCATTGACCGAATAGCTGAACCTGCATATTCGGCAGCTTTGTATCTGGCTCCTTCAGCTCCTACATCGCCTATAAGATGCAGTATTAGATCCTTGGAATAGACATGTTTTGGAAGATTTCCATCTACCTCAAATCTAATCGTCTCAGGAATCTTGAACCAAAGCTTACCTGATGCAAAGACGGCTGCCATGTCTGTTGAACCAATTCCGGTTGAGAATGCACCAAGTGCACCATAGGCACAGGTATGTGAATCAGAGCCAACTACAAGATCACCTGGTCTTACATGCCCCTTTTCAGGCATGACCTGGTGACAAACACCCTCATAGACATCATAATTGATTATTCCCTGCTCCTTTGCAAATTTCCTCAGCATTATATGGTTGGCTGCCGCATTTATGGAGTCAGCCGGTACCTGATGGTCAAAAAGGATAACTATCTTGCTGGGGTCCCATACCTTCTTTTCTTCCTTGTCCCGCATTATATCATAGAAACCATTAACAGCAAGAGGTCCTGTTATATCGTGGGTCATTGCTCTGTCTATGTTTGCCATTACAAATTCTCCTGCCCGTACATCCTTTGCAGAAGCCTTTGAGAATATCTTCTCTGAGATGGTCATTGCTTTGTCATTATTGGTAGACATATTTCTCATCCTGTATTTTTGTAATATGATAATTATCCTTTTTTTATGCTGCGTTCTGTCCTGTGATTTCCTGTGCTGTCATGTACTATGTACTTTATAATACCTTCCCGTATATTCGCCATGTACATATTAATATTTTCAGTTCCTCTTTCAAAATCCTCATAGTTCTTATATACAAGAAGAGTTTCCCTGAGCTCAATCAAATATCTATGAATGATTCTGCTGGCAAGTTCAAGACACTGTTCATATCCTATATTCTCTCCTATACCTTCACACCGTGAATACATCAAATCTCCATTTTCCATGTAGAATGGATATGTGCTGCAAAGCATCGGACGAGCACCATATATTATGCATCTGTTACCTATTGAGGTGTCCTGTATGAAAATACAATCCCCATTATCTCTATGGCACAACTCCCAGCCAAAGACATGTATATTTCCCTGCTCATCTATAAGGTCAGAGATCTCATCTACATATTCCTTTGTAAGGATTCCGTTCACACCATTGCATGGTGGTTGTGCTACTGATCCATGTTCATATCCTGTATAAAGGCATATATTGTCTATATCTTCGGGGAAAACAATTACAGAATTGTCCCCATATTCCTGCCTGCAACATTTCCCACACATAAGGCAACAAAAACCAATTTGCTCTATACGATGGGCTATATTATCTGCACTTATGCACTTTGCAAGCTCGATTTCCTTTTCCACTGCTTTTATAAGCTTATGCTTGAATCCTGAGCACATCTTTCATAGTTTTACAGGTAGACATATAAGGAATTATCTGTGAAAGAATATCTGTGGTATTCAGAAGGTTGAATATGATACATACTATATTTAAAGTGGCCAGAAACTCAATATAAGTGGTATGGCAACAATTACCACAAGGATACTGATAGGTATTCCCATCCTCAGATAGTCACTGAAATTATATCCTCCGGGGCCCATAACAAGTGTATTGGACTGATGTCCTATTGGTGTGAGGAATGCACAGGAGGCACCAACAGCAATTGTCATGAGGAAAGGGTCAGGTGATGCGTTCATACCGTTTGCTATCCCGACTCCGATAGGTGCCATAAGTACAACAGTTGCAGCATTGTTGATCACACCTGAAAGCAGCATTGTAACGATGATAAGTACAGTAAGTGTTGCCCAGACGGGCAGAGTATCACCAGCCATAATTATGTGCTCAGCTATCAATTCTGCACCCCCGGTTGCATCAAGTGCTTCTCCCACTGGTAACATGGCACCTAACAGAACGATTACCGGCCAGTCGATACTGGTGTATATGTCACGTACTGACAGGACACCTGTGATGACCATCAATGCTGCAGCAAGTGTAAAAGCTATCTGGACCTGCAGTAATCCTAAAACAACACTAGCAATTGAAAATCCAAATATTCCAAGTGCAAGGGCTATATTCTTTGGCTTACCTATGGAATACCCCCGGTCTGCAAGTGGAAGGCACCCCATGATCTTTATTGTGTCATAGAGCATATCTTCCTGTCCCTGGAGCAAAAGTACATCTCCTGCATTGAACCTGACATGATCTATACGCTGCATTATCTGCCTGTCCATTCTTGCGATCGCAAGCAGATTCACCCCATAGCTAGAGCGCATTTTCATTCTGGATGCAGTCTTGTTTATTATGGATGAATTAGGCATGACCACTACTTCAACTATGGATATGTCATCAGGACTTGTCCTGTTCCCTGAACCTTCTTTGTTCTCTGCAACTGTTTCATCTTCAGGAAGTTTTTCTCCTCCATATAACTCTGTTTTTGTGTGGGCGATAAAATCTTTTAGTTCATCAGAATCTGCCTCTACTATTAGGATATCGCCCTCTTTTAGTATTTCCTTCCAGCTTGGTGCATGTATCCTCTGTTCGTTCCTTATAAGCCCCAGGATCCTTATATCAGCATCAATGACCTTTTTTATCTCTCCAAGTACCATGTCTTTTATTGATGACCTATCGGTAATGAGCAATTCTGTTATATAGTCCTGAATATGAAATCTTTCTTCTGCAGTGCTTTCACAGTGGCGGCTTGGAAGAACGCGCCAACCAACAATGGTTATGAATATTATACCGGCAAGTGCAATACCAGCTCCAACTGGTGCAAAGTCAAACATACCAAATGGTTCACCTATCTGTTCGGCACGGAAGGTTGCAATGATGATGTTTGGTGGTGTCCCTATAAGGGTCATCAATCCTCCAAGCAACGACCCAAATGCAAGGGGCATTAGTATCAGGGAGGGAGAATGTCCTTTCTTACGGGCTATGTGGATGGCCACAGGCATGAGGATAGCCAGGGCCCCCACATTGTTCATAAATGCAGACGCAATACAAACAACAATGGTAAGGACGGCTATCTGAATGTTCAGGTTATCCCCAAACCGCATCACCCATCTGCCTATCACATCCACTATCCCTGCATTCTGAAGGCCACTGCTGACTATTAGTACTGTTGCAACAGTGATGACAGCTGGATGTGCAAAACCACTGAAAGCTTCCTGTGCCGATATTATCCCGATGATGACCAGAAATAGCAAACATATAATAGCAACGATATCGTGTCGGTATCTGCCCCAGATGAAAAGTATCAATGCAAATATAAGTGTTACAAATACTATTATCTGCTCCATAGGACCTTACCAGTGATCATTAAAAAGACCATCGAATTTTCCTTTTTTGTACACTCTGTTTTGCAGACGGTACTATGCAAACTGTCAATTTTTTAAAAGCTATATAAACAGGATTGGAAAGAGATGTTAGCGTTCAATCATCATCATCTTCCATACCTACTGCTGTGAGGAATCGCTTCATTACCGATTCATTGACAAGCCTTAAAAGTGTCTGGCGATCCTTTGCAACGCTGAAAACCCCAAGTGGTATCTGAGCTGCAGCAGCGGTGGAATGCCCCCCTCCTGCCTCATCTCCAAATGCTCTTTTCATCACATCCCCAAGGTTTACTCTGATATCGTTGCTGCGTCCGGAAATGTATATTTTCTCATCAGTGACCCCAAAGACGATGGAAGTAGATATGCCTTCAAGGTTTAGCAGATAGTCCGCTGCCTGAGGTAAAGCATCCCTGTTGCGTATACTCCCTACATTTGAAAGCAGATAACTTCCAATCACCTGACGGTTGTTTATTGCTTCTCCCAGCACATCAAGGGTCTCAATTGACATAGATGGCCTCTCAAGCTGGTCCAGTATATCATGATCAGATAGCGGATACAGATAGGATGCTGCAGAAAGGTCTGCAGAATCTGTGTTTCTCTTAAAATCAAGTGTGTCTGTCCTGATCCCGTACAAAAGGGCAGTGGCAAGGTCGCTGCTAATATCTACATTGAGCTCCTGGAGATATTTTGTCAATATGGTTGCAGTGGCTCCTACATTAGGGCGGATGTCTATGAAGTCTGCATCTATCTCTGCATCTCCTAGTGGATGGTGGTCAATTATTATGTTCACATGTGTACCATGTGGCAGGGAGTTGTTAGCACCTGGTACTGAACAATCCACCAGTGCATAGTTCTCATATCCTGTGAATCCAACATCTTCAGCTCTGTAGAGGTCTATTCCAAGAAGGTTGACAAAAGCCTTGTTCTCCTGATGTCCGATCTCTCCGTGATATATGATATCTGCCAGTACATTGAATGAGTCTGCCACGGTTTGGAGGGCAAGTGCACTTGATATTGAATCCGGGTCCGGGTTATTATGAACGACTATGGCAAGCTTCTTTCCTTTATTGGATTCAAACCACTGTGTCAGCTTGTTACCCCTGCGCATGGCCTCAGCACGTTCAAGTGACCTTGAAAGGGATTTGGCTACCACTCTGGGAGGCATGATCACAAGATCCGCTCCCATGTTTTCCATCTCCTGCATGGTTATAACATCAGGAGCCCTAACTACACAGTAGATATCCTGGGAGATTTTTTTCCTGACATTGCTCAAAGCTACCTTGTTTGCTTTAGGATCAGAGCTCAGGATAAGTATACCTGCAAGGTTCTTGGTATTTATTACATCAAAAAGTCCAGGATCACTGACATCACCTACAAGGCTATCATATGCTTCTTCACGAAGCGTCTCTACTTTTTGTGAGTCCTTATCAACGATTATTATCTCTTTGCCAAGTTCTCTAAGCTCCTTGGCCAGTGCAAAGCCAAAACTCCCGCTTCCAAGGATTAGATAAGTGGGTCGTACCTTTGTTTTGTCAGTTGGGCTCACTTCTTTTGCAACGGCGTTAATAAAATAACCTCCATTTAGTGTAAGGATTATCAAGCATAAAATGGTCCTTTGTTATATAGTTTATTATACATGAAGAAATAGCACATTAACTGATAAATAGAATGCAAACTAAGGAATAAATAGGTAACCATGTACTCAATAAGCTCTTCAAGAATGCACTCAATAGATACGAATTGTGTATACATTGGGCTCAGTCCTTTGCAACTGATGGAAAATGCAGGTGCGGCAAT
The DNA here is from genome assembly GCA_003565715.1 of Methanosarcinaceae archaeon. Lineage (GTDB taxonomy): Archaea > Halobacteriota > Methanosarcinia > Methanosarcinales > Methanosarcinaceae > Methanolobus. The sequence goes on along the minus strand of PXAV01000135.1, from coordinate 1,076 downwards.
TGCCAGAGAGATAATATCCCGGTTCAGTAATGCAAAGGTACTTTGTGTTGCAGGCCGTGGGAACAATGGTGGTGACGCATTCGTTGCTGCAAGACATCTTGCAATAAACGACAATTATGATGTGACTGTGCTACTTTTGGGAAATAGCTCACGTATAAGGACAGAGGAGTCAAAGCACAATTTCTCTCTTCTGGAACACAGCGGTGTCCGGGTGATCAGGGAGATAGTGGATTCAAAGGAACTGGAGAGGTATATGGAGTGGGAAAAAGCCGATATAATAATCGATGCGGTCCTTGGCTCCGGGATGAAAGGCATTCCAAGGGAACCACAAGCTACAGCAATATCTCTAATCAATGGCTCATCTTCATATGTTCTATCGGTAGACTCCCCTTCAGGTTATGATCCCGGGGCCGAGGACATGATGAAAAGTGTTCATGCAGATATGACAATAACCTTCCACAGGATGAAGAGACGACTGGAAATGCCGGGCTCTTATGAATATACAGGAGAGGTTAAAGTGGTCCCAATAGGGGTCTGCAGGGATGCAGAGGAGTATGTGGGGGCCGGTGATGTTATGAACCTTGCACACCGGTCACAGGATGCCCACAAAGGTAATTCGGGACGTATACTTGTAATCGGTGGTGGTGCATACTATGGTGCCCCGGCTCTAACTGCCATGGCGGCACTTCGTTCAGGTGTCGATATAGTGACCCTGGCTGTCCCACAGGGCGTTGCAGATACAGTAGCATCCTTTTCCCCCAACCTTATAGTTATACCTCTTCCTTGCAACCGCCTCAATCCCTATTGTCTTGAGACATTAAATGATCTTATCAAAGCCCATGATGTTGTGGTCGTAGGTCCGGGTATTGGCAGAGAAACAGAAACACTTGATACAGTAAGGCGGATTATCCCGCTTTGTAGTAAAGTTGTGATCGACGCTGATGCTCTTTATGATCTGGAACTGCCTTTGAAGCACAAGGTTGATGTTATACTGACCCCCCATTCTGCAGAGTTTTTGCGCCTTTGCAGTGTAAAAGACCTTGGTTCTATCGAAGAAAAGAAGAAGGTAGTAAGAT
>PXAV01000081.1 GCA_003565715.1 Methanosarcinaceae archaeon | reverse complement strand
GTTCAATTCCCGGATTGTTATAAACCCCTGTCTTCTGGGCCGGGACTCTGTTGCAATGACCGATATGTCCTTACCCTGGTCAAAAGCAGTTTTGATTATTGAGAGAGCTGCGTGGGAATTACAATGGGTCATTATCACATCCCCATCCCTTATCCGCTCTGCACCTATCTTTCCGATCTTTCCAAGGGCCTGACCTGCATTATTTATGAATCTTTCCGAGTTGGCACATATTATATCTATTGCATCACTGACATTTGCAGCATTGTACCTTATGGTCAAAGCAACAGCATTTGGAAGTGAAACAGCTGTTGGACGAGTTTCTACAAGTGTTCTGGCAGCTGCTTCTATCTTTGTATTGAACTCATCCATATCCAGGTCCTTCAGGGACACTGCATAATCCCTGAGTGCTGCAGATGCTGCAACAGCGATCCTTCCTGCACCCCTTATCTCCATGGTCTTTATCTTATCTGCTGTATTACAAAGGTCGTCCATAGATGTAAGTAGTGTTCAATGAATTTATAATTGGCCAGTCAAGCAAGCAATTTCAAAGAAAAGATGCAGCCTCATACAGAATACCGCTATCTTCTTCCGGTATGATTTGCGTTTCCTCTGGTATTGAGCAAAACAGCATTAAAGGATCCTACTTATGTTTTTCATTTTAAGGCCTAATGAAAGGCCTTCACTACTATGATGGATTATTCAAAGGTCTTTGAAGATGCAGTCTTTTTTATTCTTTTTTTGTTCATTCTGTTAATATAATCTGCCCGCACAATAAATGGCAGTCTTAAAAAATATACCAGATAGCTATATACTCCAAAATAGATTTCAATCAAAAGACCATAAAGTGAAAATAGAAGAAAAATGTCCGGCCTACATCCGATGTCTGATGATTCCATTCTCATGCGCTGGATGAGGGTGGAGATAGGAAAGATAAATGAAGGAATTGTCTCAGAGCGCAAAAGCCTTGCTCATCTTTTAGAAGAAGACATGCCAACAGCCAGAACAAAAACCAGGAATGAACATGTATTTGATAAGAGTGTGCTAAAAGAGATAAGTACAAAAATACCATTAAACCTGCAGCACAAACTCAGACTACCTCTTGTTTTCTTTTCCGATATCCAGGTCCCTGACAGTTGCTATCTAAATGATCCTCTTGCACTTGAAACATTGCAAAGGCTCGGGGAATTAAGTGAAATGCGCCTCATGCAGCAGGGAAAACTATGGGTTGGCAGGTCCCTAGCCTATACCATTATGAAGAAGTACCCGACTGTTGTGCAGATAGCGATGAGATGAAAGGATATGCGGAAGTTAGGTCTCACTTTTTCAAACCAATAAACAAGATAAAATATAGACATTTAAATATTATTAATGCTTTTTGAGGATTTCATATGACCAGCATCCCATCCGTAAACCCAGAAACAGGAAAAGTTATCAACGAAATTGAAATGCATAATGAAGAACAGATCAACCAGATACTCATAAGATCTTCCCAGTCCTTCAGAGAATGGAAAAGGACCGATATTTCAGAGCGAAAAGAGCTTCTTCACAATTTTGCTGAAATATTGAGAAAGAACAAGCAAGAGTACGGAAAGCTCATCACAACTGAGATGGGTAAGGTCATAAAACAAGCTGTTCCGGAAGTCGCCAAATGTGCAGATATGTTCGATTACTTTGCCGACAACGCTGAGAAGATGCTTAAGCCCGAGCCCGCCGAGAAGGATTCGTTAGATTCTATGATACATTACGAACCTATGGGCACTGTGCTTGCCATCAAACCCTGGAATTTCCCCTTCTGGCAGGTCCTGAGTGCTGCATCGCATGTGCTTGCAGGCGGGAACGTCATGTTGCTCAAACACTCCAGCTATGTGCCCATGTGTGCTCTTGAAATTGAGAATATATTCCTTGAAGCAGGGTTTCCTGAAGGTGTTTTCCAGACACTCCTCATAGACGGGAAAATGGCATCCTCACTTATCCCAAGGGAGGAGATAAAAGCAGTGTCCTTCACAGGAGGATACGATGCAGGACAGAAGGTTGCTGAAATTGCCGCCCATAACATGAAAAAGTCCGTGCTGGAACTTGGTGGAAGTGACCCTTTCATAATCCTTGATGATGCCAACATAGGGATGGCGGGAAAGGTTGGTGTTGCAAGCCGTTTCATCAATACAGGACAGACCTGCATTGCAGCCAAACGTTTCATTGTTATGGAAGAGGTGTCAGATGAGTTTACTGAAAAATTTGTAGAAGGAACCCAAAACCTGAAAACAGGAAATCCCATGGACCCTGAGACAGATATTGGCCCGATGGTCAGGAATGAGCAGATAAGGATCCTTGAAGATCAGGTAAAAGATGCTATATCAAAAGGAGCAAAGGCCCTTGTTCCCGGTGGCAGGATGAAAACTGAAGGGTACATGTACTCTCCAACTGTCCTCAGCGAAGTGACAAGAGATATGAGAGTCATGAGGGAAGAGACCTTCGGACCTTTAGCACCAATAATTACCGTGAAAACTGAGGAAGAAGCCGTCGAACTTGCAAACGATTCAGATTTCGGGCTTGGAGCCAGTGTATGGAGCCAGGACCGTGAGAGAGCTATGAGAGTAGCATCAGAACTTGAAACTGGGATGGTAGGGGTCAATTCATTCTGCACGCCACATGCCTGCCTTCCTTTTGGAGGTGTTAAGAAGAGTGGTATGGGCAGGGAGCTTTCAAAGCACGGCTTCTACGAGTTCATGAATATCAAGTCCGTGAAACTGATGTGAAAAGCATTGAAGTCTCATTTCATCTTCTTGTTCATAATATTAATAAATCTAGTATTGCTTATCGGATGGTGGCTTATAATCTCACCATCATAAACAATGCAGAAAGTACCGAAAGCGCAAGGTGAATCCTGAACTGCATTGAAGTCATCAAAATCTGTTAACTTGGCATACAGACCGAATTCCTCTCTTGCAGATGTAATAATAGCATTCACATTCTTTTCAGTATAAGGACACTGGGCAGAGCGAATGACATAAAGGTCCTTTTTGTATTTTTCCAGTTGTTGTTCCATATTCTTGAATTTAGGACCCGGTGCATCTTCATTGAATTTCATGACCAGCAGCTCAAAATCAGGTTTTGCTTTATCGACCTGCAAAAATCCTTTCTTGATGAAAATGTCCTTTTTTGCCATGAATGAGCCCTTTCTCGTAACAACTGCAACTCCGTTCATACCCTCATTTTTTGCATCCCTGACACATTCATCTATAAGGGAGGATGCATAGCCCTTTCCTTTGAACTCTTTTTTAAACCCAGCAATGATGTAATGCATGAACATATATCCATGGGCATCTACAGGCCTGTGGGCATATTCGCCAGGGATGTATTCAAGCATTCCCTGGTATCCACCTTTTTCTGAGATAACTGCTTTTATCCTCAGACCTTTTGGATAATACTCATTGAACCAGTCTATCTTTTTTCTAAGCCCAATATGCCTGTTTACATCCTTATAGCCACAAACTCCGTATTCTGAAATGTTTTCCGGGGTAAGGTCTATGATAGTAAAATCGCTCATTCTCTTCCACCTTTCATCTTCATAATTTCCTTAAATAAATGTCTTTTTATCTGGAATGAGGTCCCCTCCCTTAAATTGAATATTATTGGTAGGTTATTGTATAAAATAAGTTGATATATATTTTTAAATTACAAAAATGTAGTTTTCACCGGAAAAGCATAAAAAAGAAATCCTGTAAACTTGATCTTATGATCCTGCAAAGGTCTGTAAAGTAATTATATATCATATCAACTATTATATAACAGAAGGGAGTGAATATCCCCATATTTACTACAAATGATAAAGGGGAATCAAATTGGGAAAAATAAGATCCTTCAATCCTGCTACCGGTGAACTGAATGCTGAATTTGATCTTCATTCACGGCAGGTTATCGATGAGAAAATAGAAGCTGCAAGAAAGGCATTCGATGAATGGGAAAAAGAACCTGTTGCAGAGAGATGTTTTTCCATTGAATGTGTAGCTGAGGTTCTGAGGAGCAGGCAGCATGAACTTGCAGAGCTCATCACAAAGGAAATGGGCAAGCCCATCAAGGAATCGCTTGCAGAGATAGAGAAATGTGCCTTTGCATGTGATTATTATGCAAACAATGCAGAAGAGTTCCTTGCACCTGAATTTGTAGAAACCGATGCTGAAACCTCAGGATTTGTATATGAGCCAATGGGTGTTATAATGAGCATAATGCCATGGAATTTCCCCTTCTGGCAGGCGTTGAGGTTTGGTATACCTGCACTTACAGGTGGGAATAGTGTATTGCTCAAACATGCAAGCAATGTACCTATGTGCGCTTTGGAGATGGAGAACATATTCATTGAGGCAGGATTACCTCAGGGCACCTACCAGACCCTACTTGTAGACGGTCCTGGTGCAAGCTCACTTATATCAAGAGAGGACATAAATGCCGTTTCCTTCACCGGTAGCCGGCATGCAGGAGAAATGGTTGCAGAAGCTGCTGGAAAGAACATAAAAAAGTTCATTCTTGAACTTGGAGGCAGTGATCCTTTTATTGTGCTGGATGATGCAGACCTGGAAAAGGTGGCAAAAGCAGCGGTTTCGGCCAGGTTCCAGAACTGCGGGCAGAGTTGTATTGCAGCCAAACGTTTACTTGTTGATAGAAGTATTGCAGAAGATTTTAAAGATCTGTTCATAGATAATGTGAAGAATCTCAAAATAGGAGATCCTATGGACCCTGATACAGATATGGGACCCCTAGCAAGTGAAAAACAAAGGTCTATACTTAGCGGACAGGTTGAAAGAACACTTCAGATGGGAGCAAACGTCGTTCTGAGGGGAGGCATCAAAGAAGGAGAAGGAGCCTACTATGAACCTGTTGTCCTTAATGATATCAACGAAAAGGCTCCTGTCGTCACAGAAGAGACCTTTGGACCTGTAGCACCCCTAATAACTTTTAAGGACGATGAAGAGGCCATTCGTATAGCAAACAGCACAGAATTCGGACTTGGTGCCAGTATATGGAGCGGGGAAAATGAGAAAGCAATGAGGATGACGCGACATATAGAAGCAGGTATCATTTCCATCAATAACTTTGTAGCATCAGATCCTAGATTACCTTTTGGAGGAGTTAAGAAAAGCGGTGTTGGAAGGGAATTATACCGCACAGGGATGCTGGAATTTATGAATATCAAATCCATGAAGGTGTATTAAGGGATGAAAGCAAGTGACCTGTTTGTCAAATGTCTTGAGAATGAAGGAGTGGAATATGTATTCGGAGTGCCTGGAGAAGAGACTATAGACCTTACGGATTCACTTCTAAGCTCAAAGATACAGTTCATAACTACAAGACATGAACAAAGTGCTGCTTTCATGGCAGATGTATACGGAAGGCTCACCCACAGACCCGGTGTCTGTCTTGCAACACTCGGACCCGGCGCAACTAACCTTATCACAGGTATTGCTGATGCCCAGCTTGACAGAGCACCCCTTGTGGCGATCACCGGCCAGTCAGCACTTGAGAAAACTCACAAGGAATCACATCAGTACATCGATATCGTTACAGCCTTCAAGCCGTTCACAACCTGGAATTCAAAGATCACAAGACCTGACTTCATACCCGAGATCGTTCACAAGGCCTTTGATATTGCTACTGACCGTCCGGGAGCCACCCATATAGAGCTTCCAGAGGATGTGGCCCGGGAAAGCACAACAAAGGAACCTATTTCCAGAATCCCCTACCCACATATAAGCATGCATGATGAAAGGGAGCTAAAAAGGGCTGCAGATATGATTAAAAAGAGTTCAATGCCCATCATTCTTACAGGTAACGGGATCTTTCGGGAAGATGCGGCTGATGAGCTCAGGAAATTCGTTCATTCAACAGGCCTTCCAGTGGTAAGCACTTTTATGGGCAAAGGTGCGATAGCTTCGGATGATGAGCACTTTCTGGGTTCTATGGGTATCAAAGACCATGACCATATAATGTGCGGTTTTGAAATGGCTGATCTCATTATATGTATAGGATATGATTACATCGAGTATAGTCCCAAGTCCTGGAACCCTGACAGATCAAAGAAAATAATACACATCCACAATGTGCACCCGGAAACAGATGAGAGCTACATACCTGACGTCATGCTGACTGGCAGCATCCGGCAGGCACTTTTCAGTCTCATGCAACAATGTGATTTTAAAAGAGAGATACATGAAAGATTCTCAGGTATCCGCTCAAGGATGGGGTCCGAACTTGAAGATTACAAAAATGATAGTTCATACCCCCTAAAACCCCAGAGAATAATCTACGATGTCAGAAGAGCAATGGGAAGGGAAGACATCCTTATCAGTGATGTGGGTGCCCACAAATTATGGGTCGGACGACTTTTTCCTGCATATGAGCCCAATACGGTATTCATATCCAATGGCCTTGCAAGTATGGGTTTCGCACTCCCGGGTGCCATTGCAGCAAGCATGATAGAACCTGAAAAGAAGGTTGTTGCAATTGCAGGAGACGGAGGTTTTCTTATGAACCTTCAGGAACTTGAAACAGCGGTCAGACTGGGATGTGATTTTGTAGTGGTCATTTTCAACGATTCGAAATACGGACTCATTGAATGGCATGAAAAGAAATATTTCAACCAGACCATAGGCATCGATTTCAAAAATCCCGACTTTGTAATACTGGCACAGAGCTTTGGTGCAAAGGGTGTTAGGATCGAAAATACCGATGAATTGGGACCAAGGCTTACTGAAGCTCTTGATAATGGTGGCGTCTGGTTACTTGATGTACCGGTGGATTATTCAGAGAACATTAAATTGACAGATAAGCTCAAAGGGATGTTATGTAAGCTGTAAAAGTAAAAGCGGATAAAACAAAAAAAAGAATGATCATCTTACATCCACATCTTTCCAGAAAGCCACGTAGTTGCTAAAGTCACTTCCCACCTTTTCGGTCGAGCCTTCCTTTGGTTCCGGATAGTACCAGGCAGCATCTTTGTTAACCTTTCCATCCACAACAATATCATAGTAGCTTGAAACTCCTTTCCAGTGGCATGTTGTGTGGAAATCGCTTTTTTTAAAGTATTCCATATTTAATGAATATGGAGGAAAGTATTGATTTCCTTCAATATTTATAGTTTCGTTGCTCTCTGCAAGAGTAAAACCATTCCAAGTAGCTTTTGTCATTTCACCATTCCCATAAGTGCAATTTTAATTAGATATATTTACATTATACATTTTAAATCATCACCTATAAACACTTAATGCTTGTGCATATCCTGTACAGATACATTTAGCAGAGCATTCAAACATCCATCACAAGTCGAAAACCTATACGTCTGCTTTTTCTGCCACCAGCAGGATAAAAGTAGCGGCTTACAGACCTGCATCCTGCAGCAGAGGCCAGCCAGCTCCCACCACGCAACACACGGATATCTTTTTTTGCATCACTGTCCACCCACGCACTTCCATCATCAGGAGCTCCTGTATAACTATCGTGATAGCTATCCTGAACCCATTCCCATATGTTGCCATGCATATCGAACAGACCCCAGGGGTTTGCTTTCTTTAAGCCCACTGGATATGTACCTGTTGAATTATCTTCAACGTACCATCCATGTTCAGATAGATCTAAGGGATCGTCCCCAAAGGAGTACCTGGTCTCAGTATTAGCCCTGCATGCATATTCCCATTCCGCTTCTGATGCCAGCCTGTATCTTTCTATCCCTTCCATAGAATTTAATCTGGATATAAACTCCTGGGCGTCGTGCCATGTGACCTTATCCACTGGATTGTTATCCCCTATTGCCCTTGATGGATTAAAATCCATAACTTTGATCCATTCCTTTTGGGTTACAGGATATTTTCCAATGTAAAATGATCTACCCATCCTAACCTTGTGCAGAGGATGGTCATTGCGGTACCAGTTCCTTTCATATTCCCTGGAACCCATATAAAAATCGCCTTGCGGGATCAATATAAATTCTATACCAATAGAGTTTCTATATGTTAAATCATCATTGGTTTTGGTTTTTTCCATAAAAAACCTCCTTTAAAAGATAATTATTTAAGTGCATTACTGGCATTTATAAAAGCTTTTTTGTCTTAACTGATCGGTAATGTCAGATACTATATTCCAATAAAGCCTACTTATGAGTATTATGTATAACCTTCAAGCAAGGGTAGCAGATACATATATAAAAAGTGAATGAAATTCTTATAAAGGTGAAGTAACTATAGGAATAATCTGCGATAAATGAATAAAAGCGATTATTGGGGTGTTGATAAAATGAAAATTAGTTATTTTGCCATGAAAGTGCTCTTAATATTAAAGCATCAGTTGTTAATTCCATGTT
>PXAV01000176.1 GCA_003565715.1 Methanosarcinaceae archaeon | reverse complement strand
CCCACATACCTTACAGCAGTGACACAAGCCTTGTCAATCGTTTAAAAATTGAATCCGAGTTCCACCCATACTTTACAGGAGGGACCATATGCCACATATGGATGGGGGAGAGCTCACCTGATATTAATGGGCTCTCCAGACTAATTGATAGCATATCCCGTACAAAACTTGCTTATTTTTGTTTCTCACCTGACTTTTCAATATGTAAAAATGGACATAGTTCAAAAGGAAGCAAAGATATCTGCCCCAGTTGCCAGGAAGATATCGTCGACCACATATCAAGGGTCACAGGCTACTATGGACATGTAAACAACTGGAACCCAGGGAAGATAAAGGAATATGAACAGCGTCACAGGCATAATATAGACCTGAAACAGAAAAGTAAATAAGTTCTAAGACCATCGGATGAACTATGGATTTTAAGAGTGAAGCATCTTTTAAGTGGCTTTATTCACAGAATGTATCAAAGGTAAAGGACATAGCACGTATAGTACAGGCAAGTCAGCTCTGGAATGAAAATAACGATTATATAACGCTCCTGAAGAATTTAAAGAGTGTAGACTCATGGAATGAGGATATAAGAGATACCTCACGTGCTTTAGTGGCTCTTGGGTTTGTTGGAACACAATGTAATGCTGTTGAAAAATGGATACTTTCAAAGCAAAAGGATGGAGCATGGAACAATGATGTGTATGATACTGCCTATGCACTCACAGGACTGGCTCACATAGGATCATTTAATCCCAAAGGTTGTAAATGGCTTGTTGATAATTACACATGTGATTGGGAGCATCCCGGGACCACGGCTCTTATAATAACAGCTATTATAAAGCAAACAGAACTTGATGATCATACAATGTTCAGTAATTTTATAAAAGAACGTTCCATGTGGATCATATCAAAGAGAGAAAAGAGAGGAGCATGGAAAACCCTGGCAACAAGTAACATTGTTATACAGGCATTGATCCTTGCAGGATATAAAGATGAAGTTTTGATTCCAGTTGAATGGATATTATCAGAAATGAACGAGGATGGGTCCTGGGGAAAAAATGGTGGCAACATAAACACAACTTCTCTGTCACTTATATCTTTAAAGGAATACGTTTTATAAGATATCATTTTATAAGGTCTCATTTTACAGGGAGGAGTATGTGAATGGTAGTACCTGATCCTTCTTTACTCTCGGCCCATATATCCCCTCTGTGAGCCTCAATTATCTTTTTACATATGTAAAGACCAAGTCCATTCCCACCGTATTTACGTGTTGATGAACCGTCGATCTGATAGAATCTGTTAAATATTTGTGTCAGATGCTCCTGAGCGATACCAATACCATCATCACTTATAATCAGGTGAACTTTGTTGTCGTCCTGAAAGATGGCTGATATACTAATTGTGCCACCATCTTCCATGAATTTTATAGAGTTGTCAAGTATATTTACAAATACCTCTTTTAAATAGTCCAGATCACCGTCTATCAAAGGTATATCCAATGGTACAGAGTTCTCAAACTTATGACCCCTGCTTGTAATTTCCGGATATCTGTCATGTACTGCTGCATCTATTACCTCGCAGATTTTAAGAGCAGAGAAGCTGTATTCTACATTACCTCCTTCAGTTATGCTTAGATACAAAAGGGAGTCGATACGCCTTTTTAGCCTCTCAGAGCTCAGCATCACTTTTTCCATTGCATCTTTTTGCTTTCGGTTAAGTTCTCCAAGTGAACCTTCATACATTAGTTCACTATAACCTTTAATGGGAATGAGTGGCGTCTTTAGCTCATGTCTTAGATTTGAAATGAATTCATCTTTCATCCTGTCAAGCGATTTTAATTCTTTATTCGCCTTTGCAAGGTCCTCAGCATATTTATTAAGAGCTTTTTCTGCAACCCTGCGCTCTGTAAAGTCCTCAACAACGCATACACCTCCCATAAATTTCCCTTCTTCAGATACAACAGGGCTGAACTCAGCTTTAATGGGAATTATCTTATCTGAAAATGGAGATACAAATTCATCTTCATAACTTGAGGAAATACCTGCAAGAACCTGTTTTATAGCTTTTTTAATAGAGATATCATCACTAAATGACTCTACTATGTTAAAACCTATTATTCTGGAAATGATATTTTCTTCAGGTACACCCAGTATCTTTACAAGCTTTTCATTACACTGGGTAATGACACCTTTCTCATCAAAGTGAAAAATACCAAGAGGAGATTTTTCAAAAATCATCCTATATTTGTTCTTTGCAATATTCATCAATCTCTCCTTCATTTTTCTTTTAGAGATGTCATTGATGATAGCACCATGAAAGATATTCCCTTTAATCCTTGTTGTTGTTACAGCAAGCTCAATAGGAAACTCTGTACCATCTTTGCGCAGACCGGTTACCTCGATTACCCTTCCAACAACAGGGGATTTCCCAATGGATATAAGCTCATCCCAGCCCTCATGTGCTTTTCTGTATCGTTTTGGCATGATAAGAGTGATATGTTTTCCGATAATCTCATCTTTCTCATATCCAAACAGTTTAATTGATCTTAAATTCCAGAATGTGATCATTCCGGTACTATCAGAAAGCACCATAGAGTAAGGGATAGAATCAAGGTGATTTAACAATAGTTCATTATCTGGCGGGTCATATTCATAGCAATCTTTTTGAGGAATGTAGGTAAGTGACACAAGAAGTGCTTTTTTCAAAGATTCTGTATCTTTGATCAACTTTGTATTTAGCTCAAATATATTATCCTCTCCAGAAAAGTCCTTTATTGACATTTCCAGATGAGCAGATTTTTCTACATACCCTGAGATGACAGAAGAAAGAAAATTTCCTATTCTTTCTTTTTCTTCGTCCTTAACACATAGATCTAAAAAATTAGTATCATTTATCTCTTTTTTGCTGAGTCCAAGGTAGTCTTGAGCTTTTTTGTTTGAAAGGATGATCTTTTTCTCCCCATCCAACATTAATACGAAATGGTCTAAAAGATCAAAGAAGATCTGTGAACAACCTATCTCTTTAAAAAGAACCTCATATGGATATTTTTGATCATGTCCACTTTCAAGTGAATAATCTCTTTCCATACCCAAATGATCGGTTGTTTCTTTTTTTATGGCCATCTGTGCACCCTGAACCTAACAAAGATATCAAATAAACAACTATATTTATAAAACCTAATATAGATAATTATATTAGATATATAATATATAATGTTTAGTATCCCATCAGGTGTTACCCACCAAAAAAAAAGAAAAAAATTAACAAACCATATTAAAACAAATCTATATTTGTATATATATATATATATACATATAGCTGTTGTTTGCATAAGTTTTATCTTAAAGACAAGAAATATTTGCATTTGTCGAATCGGGATTACAGATAAATATTTTTATGTAATGTCACACAGGATAAATAGGTCAGTTGATTAAAAGCAGGTAGAGGATGTTTTTGAGCACTGGTAAAGAGGTAAGTGCACGTAACTTTATAACATCAAAATACCATTTAAACAGGTAAGGTGACCTTAAATGAGTGGAAGTCAGATCAAATATCACAAGGATTCAAATACCTATATTGCCCGCAAAAATACCTTTTTTGAAGATGATGTTAAGATTGATGGTAATTTGATGGTTGGGGCTGGCTCGAATTTCTGGAAGGACCTTTATGTAAATGGTAAGCTGGAGCTTGGGAAAGGAAGCTTTGTAAGGGGAAATATCAGAGCAGAGGAAGCGCTAATAGGTGCAAGATCTGAGATCAATGGGACAATATATGTTGCAGGAGATCTTAGGATATTTGACCAGGCAAAAATAGGCAGGTCTGCAATAGCAGGAAAAGAAATGCTGGTGCGCCCGGGATGTAAGATCGCTTTTGCAAAAGCAAGTGGCACAATGGAACTTGTTGGCAAGGTCAGCATAAATGAGATAGAGTCCGGAACAAAAGTAATAGTCCGTTCTGAGTGAACGCACAGGTCACTCTTTTGTTTGTTCCTTTATCAAGGTCTTAAGGATCCTATCACGCAGTATATTTGCCTCATGGCTTGTCCTCTCACGTGGACGAGGAAGGTCCAGCTTGATAATTTCCTTTATTTTACCAGGCCGCGCGCTCATAAGAACGATCTTGTCAGCCAGAAAGACAGCTTCATCAACACTATGCGTAACAAAAGCTATTGTTATATGCTTTTTTTTCCATATCTCAAGTAGTTCCTGCTGGAGGATGTTACGGGTCTGAGCATCCAGGGCACCAAAAGGCTCATCCATAAGAAGTACAGAAGGTTCATTGGCAAGAGCTCTTGCAATGGCAACTCTCTGCTTCATACCTCCTGAAAGTTCATAGGGATAACTGGACCTGAACTTGTTGAGACCAACAAGCTCGATATACTTTTCAGCCTCTGCAACTGCATCTTTCTTTTTCACCCCGCCCATTAAAGGACCAAAGATAACATTTTCAATAACAGTTTTCCATGGGAACAGGGAATATTCCTGGAAGACCATACCCCTGTCCGGACCCGGGCCAACTATCTTTTGACCATCAAGATGCACCTCACCTTTATTTGGCATATCAAGACCTGATATGATCCTGAGAAGTGTTGTTTTCCCACATCCAGATGGACCTACAAAACAAACAAATTCCTTGTCATCTATCTCAAGGTTGATGTCTTCCAGTGCAAAGGTGGGCTCATTCTTATCTTTTGCAAACCAACGAGATAAGTTTTTCACGGTTACTTTTCCCATTTTATATCACTTCTCCTTTGCGCCACTTAAGGAGCTTACCGTCAACATAATAGCGTAAAAGCCGGTCTATGCACAGGCCAAGGAAACCAAGCAGCAGCATGTATAAAAGTACAAGGTCCATATTGTGAAGATAATAGTGGTGCCATATCTTATAACCTAACCCGTTTCTACTGACACCAAACATCTCTGCTGCAACAAGGCACATCCAGCCAACCCCCATTGCTATTCTGATACCGGCTGCTATTGAGGGAAGGGAAGATGGCAGGGCAACATATCTTATCAGTTCCTTGTTGGTATTACATCCAAGTACCTTTGCAGCTTCGACATAGACCCTTGAAACACTTTTAAATCCTGTGTATGTGTTTATGATAATAGGGAACACAGCCCCTACAAATATAAGAAAACCCGCTGCAAAGGGGTTCAGGCCGATCCATATGATCGCAAAGGGAATCCAGGCTATTGGTGGTATCGGACGTATTACTTCAATAATAGGATCAACTATACGATTAATGCTTCTAAACCATCCCATTGCCATACCCAGTGGTATACCTATCAGCAATGCAGATAACAAGCCAATGGAAAAATGCAAAAGACTGTAAAGAAGATCTACAAAAAGTACCGGAAGCTGAAGCTCAAGACCCATGACAGCCAGTCTGGCATCCCTTTCTATAATCCTTATCAGAGCAGATAAAACATCTGTAAAACTTGGAAGAAAGAACTTGTTCTGGACTATGTACACAGCTATTATCTGCCAGATCGTTACAGCAGCTATTATAGAGATTATCTCTGTACTTCTGTATTGAACTGTCGAGGATAATGAAGATATCAGGTTTATGCCTTTCTTGCGCAGAATATTGAGACGTTCTTGTATCATGGACCCTCCGCTTACTGGAGAACAGCAATCCGGACAAACTATAGAAATGTTTACTTATTATTTAAGTTATTATCAAAAAAGTAAAAAAAGGATTATTGATCAAGGGCTTCATAGAAGCTCAGATCAAATATATCATCCTTTGTAAGTAATGCATTGATGTACCCCAGGTCATACTGCACCTGTGAATAGGACACTGTGGAATCCACTATAAGATTTGGATCTGCGATCCATTCTCCATCCCACTCTTCAAGTGACTTTTTGATGATAGCTACATCCCATTCCTGGTCATCAGCATATATCTGTGCTGCCTCTTCCATGTTCTGAGAATTGTATTCCGTTGCACGGATATGTGTGGCTACTATCTGCTGTACTATTTCAGGATGGTTGTTTATAAGATCACCACTCACAACGAGAACACAGCATGCATGATCCTGAAGCAACTCGCCGGATAGCACAACCGATCTGCCCGCATTATCACTTTCAAGCAGTGCAGGTGCTGGATGTGGAAGGAATACAGCATCTACCTGACCTGCTTTTATTGCAGTCATTGCATCTCCCGGACCCATTCCAACTATATTGACATCTCTCTCGGGGTCAATACCATTTTCTTCGAGCCAGTTTCTGAGTATTGTGTCCTGGATGGTGCCTGCTGGGAATGTTGCAATTCTGAGTCCTTTCAGATCATCAGGACTTTCATAGGGCAGGCCGGTACGAAGTACAATATCTGAGCCCTGTGTCTGAACGGCTGCAACTATCTTTGCATCCAGTCCACCTGCAAGAGCAGATATGAAAGGTGCTGCACCAACATAGGCAACGTCAATGTGTCCTGCAAGCATTGCCTGCATCTCAGGTGCACCCGTGGGGAAAAGGCGACCGTCAACTGTCTCTACTCCATAGGGAGCAAGATCTTCAGCCCACCAGCCTTTATCCATTGCAGTGAAATAGGCCATCTGATGAGTGCTTGGCTGGTAGCCAAAGGTCACCTTTGACAGCGTATCATCATCCTGTTCAGCACATCCTGAAATAAAAACCGCTGATATCAAAGCAATTGCAAGGAATAAAGTGGAGGCTATTTTTAGTGTTTGTCTTTTATTCATATTACTACCTCTAATATATCTGGATAAAACGAGTTCATTACTCACTATATTATATATATTTCCACATTAACACGCTTATATGTCCCAAAAGTATTAATCGAATATCTATCCTATCCTAACAAGGACATTATAATTGAGGTATAGTAGATGAATTCCACTGAGAAAATTATAAATGCGGTCTTTGAATCAGACGAAGATTTCAGAAAGGCCCTCTCTGCCACAATAAAAGAAGAGCTGAACATGAACATGTCAGAGTTTGCAGAGCATGCCGATATTCCTGCAAGCACCCTTTACAAGATAATGTCGGGAAAAAGGGAACCAAATGTAAGAACACTAAGGCAGATAATAAAAACAGTAAAGAGGCTTGAAGGAGCAGAAAAGGGAGATTTCATTGCTGTAATTGCTGCAAGGCCAGTGCTTGACAATATAAATGAAACAAAGAGAAAGATAGGAGGGAGTCTCTGTACAATAAGGGAGTATTCTGCAACATCCATTGAAGAAGCAATTATAGCTGCGGTACGTGCTGAAAGAGAAGGAGCAAAAGCTCTGGTATGTGCACCTATAGTAAGCCCTACAGTGGAGAAAATACTAAGGATACCGGTTGCCACTATCATGCCAAAGAACAGCCTTATAGAAGCTATTGAGCTTGTATCAAAGAAAATAGGATAAAAATAAACAAATATGTATTTATATACATATACATACATATATGTATATATATGTATGTATGTGTAAAACGAATGAACGTATAAATGAATAGATAAAAGATGTTTATCGGAGGTTTCCGATAAACTCTTTTATGGCCTCTATTGCTTCAGCAACTTTTGCCTGTGCAATTTCCACGGTCCATCCACCTGCTGTGAACAGGTAGACAACTGCCCCTACTGCCACTATCCCGATTGCTCCAAGTACATACCAGATCAAACCCGAACCTTCAAATACTTCATAAGTACCACTCAGATCGCCCACTTTGACTGTATAGGTGCCTGGTTCATCTTCTGTATGTTTGAATTCAATTGTTGTGGATTCCCCGACATCAAGATTTATAAGCTGTGAGTCCACAACCACATCGTCAACCCTGATTTCCACATTGTAATCACCTTCTGCAGTACCTGTGTTGACAACATCCACACTGATGGTAGCTTCCTGGCCCTGCCTTATTTCAATAGGAGTTATCCTGAGGTTGCTGAATTCGAACTTTGCAGCAAGTTCATTGACCCTAAGATCGAATTCTGCATCCAGCATTCCTTCTTTGGTAGCTATTATCTTGTGCATACCAACTTCTGTAGGAGTGTGTCTTACAGTTCCATCATCACCAGTAGTTCCAATTGAACTGCCGCTGTATGTGACCTCTACATCCGATATAGCATCTCCGCCTGCGGAGAGAACAAATACCGTCATGGACATACCTTCATAGACCTCAGCCGGAGATACCTCTATTATCATCCTCCGGGTCTGGTCGTCAGGATCTATGACTTCCAGCTCACCAGTTCCCCTTACAAAACCATCCTTCTCAGCCGTAACAGTAAAGGTCCCCAGAGCAGAGGCAGTATAAGTTACCCTGCCCTCGTCATCTGTATTTCCCGCCGTAGCTGCACCAACCTTAACTGTAGCATCACTTACTGCTGCACCACGTGAGGTAACAGTAACAGTAACCTGATCCCCCATTGGGACCAAATTCCTGTCAAGGGCCAGGTTCAGTGACTG
>PXAV01000079.1 GCA_003565715.1 Methanosarcinaceae archaeon | reverse complement strand
CTGCCAAATCCAACGTCGGACAGAAAAAGCTTCTGTCCCCACTTATGATTATAAGGCGGTGATTGTAAGTGTTTTGCGCGATTTGCGCGGACTCCTTCAAAGGACGTTTTGGTATATATAGTTTCCGACCGAATTGGTTTGAAACAAAGACAGAACTTTGAAAGATGCTTAAAAGATGAAATCAAAGTAATACTTCATCATTATTCTCTCGCCGGACAGATATACTGATGCACTGACCGCATCACTGTGCCCGTCGCGAGCACCCTTACATAACAGGCTTGATATAAAAGGATTGCGCAGAATCTGTTAGTTACTACTTTGACATAAGTCGGCAGATACATCCCAATTCAACCGTATATTACAGAAGCCTGCGGAGGTTATTTATAACATCAGTTACAACGCGGGATTGATTAACATGAATACAACCGTAGAACTGAGGGATCGCTTTTTACAGCGATAAACAACTTATAAACACACACAAGACTATTTTTGACACAACACTGCGCGATGGTGAACAAACACCTGGCGTATCACTTACCAACGAACAAAAGCTCAAGATTGCCCGCCAGCTTGACAAGCTTGGTGTGGATGTTATAGAAGCTGGGTTCCCGGTCTCTTCGCAAGGCGAAAAGCAAAATGTGAGAGCTATAGCCAGCGAGGGACTGAGTCTTGATGTATGTGGCCTTGCCCGGGTCCTTAAAAAGGACCTAGATACCTGTATAGAGTGTAATGTTGACATGATACATACATTCGTATCCACATCTGATATCCAGAGGATACACACAATTAAAAAGAGCAGGGAAGAGGTCATGAACATGGCAGTTGATGCTGTGGAATACATAAGGGAGCATGGTGCTAAATGCATTTTCTCGGCCATGGATGCAACCAGGACCGATCCTGGATATCTTATAGAGATATACAAGGCCGTAGAATCTGCAGGATGTGATATAATAAACGTGCCAGATACCGTAGGAGTGATGTCACCTTCAGCAATGTACCAGCTTGTAAAGAGTATAAGCAATGAAGTGAACATACCAATAGACGTGCATTGCCATAATGACTTTGGAATTGCTGTAGCAAACAGCCTCATGGCGGCTGAAGCAGGTGCCAGTCAGATACAGGCAACCATAAATGGCATTGGTGAGAGGGCCGGTAACGCCAACCTTGCAGAAGTGGTAATGTCCCTGCATTCCATATACGGAGCAAAGACGAATGTAAGGACAGAATACCTGCTTGAGACCTCCAAGATGGTTGAAGCCTACACTGGCATACATATTCCTCCAAACACCCCTATAGTTGGTGATAACGCATTTGCACATGAATCAGGCATACATACCCACGGAGTACTTGAAAAGTCAGACACTTTTGAACCAGGGATCATGACACCTGAAATGGTTGGGCACAAGCGCAGGATAGTCATTGGGAAACATGCAGGCAGACACGCGGTGAAAAGATCACTTGAAGACATTGGCATACAAACAAGTGAAGAACAGCTTGATGAGATACTAGTCAGGATAAAGGATATAGCTAACAGAGGCAAACGTATATGTGACGCTGACCTGCATGCGGTCGCATCAGCAGTCCTTGGAATGAACCTTGGAAAAGAGACCATCATTCTCAAAGAGTTCTCAGTGATGACAGGGAATCTAACAACACCCACTGCTGTTGTAAGGGCACGTATAGGTGAAGAGGAAGCAGTTGCCTCCAACTATGGAGTCGGGCCAATAGATGCTGCACTAAAAGCAGTGGAACTGATGATAGGCAATTATACCAAGGTCAAGGTACGTGACTTTAGTCTTGAAGCTATCACTGGCGGAAGCGATGCCCTTGCAGAAGTCACCATATCAGTTGAAGATGAAGATGGAAGGGTCGCAAGTGCACAATCTGCAAGCACTGATATTGCAACAGCCTCCGTTGACGCTCTTATCACAGCAATAAACATACTGCTTGAAAAAAAGAAACTGTGGGCAATGCAATGATCAGATGTGTGATGCACTTACAGAAGTAGTGTACAGAGAAAAAAGTACAGATACATATTACCTCCACTACTTCATCACATATCTTTTATTCTCAACTTTTTTACTCATGGGATGTGAACATCAAACATTTCAACATCAATAATGAACGATGACCAGTGAAGATAAAGAAACATCAGAGCTATATACTGTATTTATACAACCATAAAAAACTTTATCATTTACATACATACCACAGCTTCATCTATAATGAGCAGGACATAAGAGTATACATGATCCATGAAGTAATAGACTCACACTGTCATCTGGATTTCTCAAAATTCAACAGGGATAGGCATGAGGTCATAGAAAGGGCCAGAAAGAGAGGAGTTAGCGAAATGATCAACTCTGGCATCGATTACAGGACAAACGCTGATTCAATTGCACTTACAAGGAAGTATGATTTTATACACGCCACCCTTGGACTTAGCCCTCAGATGGTACCCCATGCAAAAAATGAAAAGATAAGACAGATAATCTCCCAGATAGAACGTAATATAGACAAAGCCGTAGGTGTGGGTGAGACAGGACTTGACTTCTATTATTGTACAAACGATCCTGGCAGAGAAAAACAGAAGGATGTCTTCAGGCAGATAATAGAGATAGCAGATAATTACAACAAGACCCTGGTAATACATGGAAGGGACGGAGAGGACCTTGCACTGCAGATGAGTAAGCATCTTGAAAAGGTAATCTTTCATTGCTATGGTGGGTCACTTAAGACCATGGAGAGAATTGTTGATATGGGACACTATATATCAGTACCTACGCTTGTCTGTTTCTCACAACAACACAAAGAAATAGCACAGAAACTGCCTCTTGAGAATATGCTCATAGAAACAGACAGTCCATTTCTGTCGCCCAGAAAAGGCAGGAATGAGCCAGCATTTGTAGTGGATTCAGTTCCCATGATAGCAAATCTTAAAGATATCGATACAAATGATGTTGCAAGGGAGACAGTTAAAAACACACGCAGGGTTTTCGAACTCTGAACCAGGATAAATCTTGAAGGAAGAATTACATGCAGGTAAAACATATCAATACCGGACTCTATGACGCAAACTCATACCTCATAAATCGAAAGGTACTGGTCGACACCGGTATGAACACAGATGGGCTTTTGAAAGAAATTGAGAAGAATACCGATATAGGGGACCTTGAGTTGATAATACTCACACATTGCCATTATGACCATACGGCATCAGCCCTTAGGATATCAAAGCTAAGTGGTGCAAAGATAGCTATCCATGTAAATGACGCAGCTTACCTTAAAAATGATAATGTTACTGCTTCATCCCTTTTTGGATACAGTGCCCCTTTGATAGAACCCGACATGCTACTGAAAGGGGGAGACATGATACCAATAGGAAATAATGAGGAACTGATAGTCATCCATACCCCGGGACATACACCAGGAGGTATATGTCTTTATGAAGCAGTTTCAAAAAGCCTTTTTTCAGGGGACACTGTGTTTCCCGGTGGAAGTATAGGACGAACTGATTTTGAAGGTGGCAGCAGTTCTCAGTTGACAGAGTCAATAAGTAAACTAATAGAAATCGACATTATTGTGCTTTATCCGGGACATGGTGAAGTAAGCTGCAAAAGTGTCGATCAGCAGATAGAACGATCCCTTCGTATGTCGAGGGGACTTTTCTAGATTTTGTTCTGAAACTGATATCCGGGATATACCAGGGGTAACCATATGAAACAAAAAAGAAATGTTTGTAAAGATAGCCCTGAATTCCTTCCCATGAGCCTTGAAGCAGGAAATGACAGAGGCTGGCAAGAGTTTGACGTTATAATAGTCACAGGAGACGCCTATGTGGATCACCCAGGTTTTGGAACAAGTATAATTGCCCGGGTGCTTGAAGATGAAGGATACAGAGTAGGTATTATTGCACAGCCTTCCTGGGAGAACACTGATGATTTTAAAAAGCTTGGGAGACCAAGACTCTTCTTTGCCATCAGTGCAGGCAACACTGACTCAATGGTAAGCAACTACAAACCTTCTAAGCGATTGCGCCATGAGGACGCATATTCACCCGGAAACAAGACAGGACTTAGACCAAACAGGGCAACAATAGTATATTCCAATAGACTTAAAGAATCGTTCCCTGACGTACCCCAGATAATAGGAGGTATCGAAGCATCCCTGCGCCGCTTTGCACAATATGACTACTGGTCTGACAAAGTACGTCAGTCAATACTTGCAGACTCTCCCGCAGACATGATAGTCTACGGCATGGGAGAGCTCCAGATAGTTGAGATCGCAGACATCCTTGATAAAGGAGGATCAATATCCGATGTAAGAGACATTGATGGTACTGTCTGGAAAATGGATATCAGGTCCTGGAGAGAAAAACATGATGAAATGCTAATAGACAGTATAGAGATCCCATCATACACTGAGATATCAAAGGACAAAGAGCTCTATGCAAAAGCATTCAGAATAATATATCAGGAGCAGGACCATACTTGTGGTAAAAGACTGATACAACCCCATCCCAAAACAGTGATAATCCAGAACAAGCCCATGCGCCCACTAACATGTAAAGAGCTGGACCATGTATACGAACTTCCATATACACGCCAGGCACATCCTTCATACAAAGATGTAATCCCTGCCCTTGACATGGTTAAATTCTCAATCAATACACACAGAGGATGTTTTGGATCATGTTCATTTTGTGCCATCACTCTTCACCAGGGAAGAATAATAAGTAGCAGAAGCATTGATTCCATAATACGGGAGGCAGAGGGTTTCAAGGACGTAAAGGGTTTTAAAGGTACTATAAATGGCCTTGGAGGACCCTCTGCGAACATGTATGGGATGTATTGCAAAAAATGGGAGAAAAAAGGAACATGCAGGGAAAAGTCATGTATATACCCGGAAATCTGCCCCTCACTTGATACCAGCCATAAGAAGCTAATAGATCTCATGCAAATGCTCAGGGGAACAGATGGCATATCCAGAATCTTTGTAGGGTATGGAGTACGCTATGATCTTGCATTAATGGACGAGGAATACATGGAGGAGCTGTGCGCCCATCATGTCAGTGGACAGCTTAAAGTTGCGCCTGAGCACTATTGTGATCATGTCACAGATACCATGAACAAACCCTCAAGGGAGGTCTTTGAGATATTTGAGCGGAAGTTCAATGAGATAAACAGAAGACTTGGCAAGGATCAGTATCTTGTACCTTTCCTTATGTCAGGACATCCCGGATGTACACTAAAGGACATGATTGAGACCGCAGAATACCTGAGGGATACTGGAAGATATACCAAACAGGTACAGGATTTCACACCTACGCCTATGACAGTGTCAACATGTATGTTCCACACGGGTATGGACCCATTTAGCAGGAAGAAGATATATGTGGCCAAGTCCCAGAAAGATAAGAACATCCAAAGGGCAATGCTGCATTATAAGGAAGCATCTAATTATAACCTTGTGTACGAAGGATTAAAAAGAGCCAACAGACTTGATCTAATAGGGAATTCATGGAACTGTCTGATAGGCAGAAAAAAGGGTGTAAAGAGACAAAGGTAACTACAAAGCTTCCTAATTTTAAAACTTACTACCGTTAAAGTATATGCTACATATATCCTGAGCATTAAATGCTACGGAGGCTAAAGAGCAATGACTGAAGGAAGAATTAAAGAATAACTATCCCATAGCCATTTCCAACAGATCGATTATATCAAGGACCCCTACTGCGGGATTTCCCCGCTTGAGGTTGGTTCGGCACAGAGGACATGCAGTTACCAGATAATCCACATCCTTTGGAATCTCTTCAAGCCTGCTCTTTGATATTGCAAGAGAGATATCAGGATAGCCTTTTAATACACCACCACCTGCCCCACAACATTTGGACTTTTCCCTGTTGCTCTTCATTTCCTCAAGGTCACAAATAGATCCTATGATCTGCCTTGGTGCGTCGAACACGCCGTTGCACCTTCCAAGGTGGCACGGATCATGGTATGTAACCTTAAGATCAAGCTTACTAATGTCCATTTCAGCAAGACGTTCTGCAAGAAACTCACTTACATGTATGACACTCATTTTTTCAGGATAGTCGTTTTTCAGTGCTGTGTAGCATCCTGCACAACCAGTGATGATTGTGTGAGCGCCACTTTGCTTGATCTGTTCCAGATTATTTGATATAAGATCAGATGGATCAGAACCGGTCCTCAGAAGAGGGGATCCACAGCAGACCTCATCCTGGAGCACTGTAACTCCAAATTTTTTAAGGATTTCGAATGTCCTTTTTGTAAGCTCAGGATATCTGTATGAGCCAAGACAACCTGCAAAGAATACATAGTCTGCCTTTTGAGGTAGATGCTTCTTTGAATCGCCAAGCCATGACATCCTTTCAGTAGCTTCCCCAAGAGGATTGCCTTTTTCAAGGGCTTCTGAACGCAATGACCTCTGGGCATCTGTCATCTTTCCCCTGAGCACAAGCTGATGCCTTGCATTTTCTATTACCTTTACCGGAGAAGCACCTGATGGACACGTCTGTTCACACAGACCGCATGTAGTACAGGTGTTGAGGCTTTTAAAAACACCTTCATCCGCATCCATACCCTGGGATATACCATGTGCTACAAGCATGCGCCCGCGGGAGCTGGCAGATTCCCATCCTACAACATCAAAGACCGGGCATAAAGAACGACATGTGCCACATCGTACACATTTAAGAATCGAACGCATATTGTAACCATTCATCCTCATACCCCCATCTTTCCAGGATTTAGTATACCCTTCGGGTCAAGAGCATTCTTGATCAGTATCATTACATTCAGACCTTTACCTAGTTCAAGCCCCAGATATTCGGACCTGGCACTTCCCACTCCATGTTCTGCAGTTACGGTCCCACCTACACTTATAGCTGTGCGATGTATCCTGTCAGCGACAAGATTGAGCTTGTCCCAATCCCCATCTTCAAGCACATCTATGCACATACCTGTGTGTAGGTTCCCGTCACCTATATGACCATAGGTCATTATAGGCAGATCGTACTCTTTTGAGATTTCATTGACCTTATTCAGCATCCCTGGAAGTTCTTTTATTGGAACACCAACATCTTCTCCAACATATACACGGGTGCGGAGAGGATCAAGCCTGGAAACCGCTGCCCCTACAAGCCTTCTTGCAGCCCATATCTCATCCCTCTCTTTTTTGTCCGAAGCTGCCCTTATATTGCTTGCAAGAGAACTGCATGCATCCCTTATCATCTCTATACCCTCTTTGACACTGTTCTCTGTTCCATCAACCTCAAAGAGTAGGATAGCATCTGCATCTGGGAGCGATATATTTGGATCATAGCTTTTTATAGCCTCTATTATGTTCCTGTCAAGTATCTCACATGCAGATGGAACAATTCCCGATGAAAGTACCTTTACAACAGCCCTGCCTGCAAGTTCAGGACCCTCAAATGATGCAAGCAACACAGATCTCTCTTTTGGAATAGCCTTTATCTTAAGGATAGCTCTGGTTATGATCCCAAGTGTTCCCTCAGAACCTACGAAAAGATCCGTCAGTGAATAGCCCACCACAGACTTTGAGGTCTTTGACCCGGTATTTATTATAGTACCGTCTGCAAGGACTACCTCAAGTCCCATAACGTAGTTTCTTGTGGTACCGTATTTCACAGATCTCATACCACTTCCATTGTTGGCTATAAGTCCCCCGAGAGTACACATAGCAGAACTACCTGGATCTGGCGGGAAAAAGAAGCCATAAGGTTCAAGAGCTTCATTCAATTTTTCCTGAACCACACCACATTCCACAAACACCAGCAGGTTATCAAGGTCGATCTCCAGAATCCTCTTCATAGATGACATATCAAGGACAATACCACCTTCTACAGGGACCGCTCCTCCAGCCAGACCAGTACCAGCACCCCTTGGAGTTAAGGGAATATCATTGTCAAAGGCAAGCCTGGCTATTTTGGATACCTCATCAGTGCTTGAAGGTCTTACCACAAAATCAGGTACTCCTCTTATCTGAGAGGCATCGCATGAATAACAGTAAAGCTCTGCAGCAGAAGAGGAAACCATGTCATCTCCAACTATAGACTGCAGATTTTCAAGTATATCGGATTTTTGCATTAAATCGTTTTTTAACTGAGATTGTTGGATTTATAGTTTTTGGTGAAGGCAAACATTTACATCTGACCACATCCATTAAGCAGCAATGACACGATACTTCGAAGTACAGAAAAGAGATGGTGCTGCAAGGATAGGAAAACTCCTACTGAAACAGACCATAAGGACACCTTTTATAATCGATACAAGGGAACTGGACTCACCCAAAAGCCCCATAATAGATGCAGGCTCCCTCTGGAAATACAGGAATGTGCAGGAGGGACTCATACATTTCAGACAATTGCGCCAGGATACAGGAGAAGACACGCTTATAATAATACCACATATGGACCTTGCACCGGACGCTCCCCATGATATAGGTGCTGGACCTTTGAAAATACATGACATCGATCCAGTTG
>PXAV01000133.1 GCA_003565715.1 Methanosarcinaceae archaeon | reverse complement strand
CAGAAAAAAATGATAAGTACAAAAGGCTGCACTAAATAACCTTTTGTGTTATATCTTTATTCAATTTGATTCCAGCTTATTCTTTATCCATATTCAATTTGAAGAACGCCACATCCTCCTGTAGTTTTTCTGCCATTGATGCAAGTTCCTGGGCAGCATTTGCCATCTCATCCATAGAAGCGGTCTGTTGTTGAACTGCAGCTGATGCCTCCTCTGTGCTAGCTGCAGATTCCTCAGAAATAGATGAAACTTCTTCAACCGACGCAGTTACCTCTTCAATAGATGCCGATTGCTCCTGGGCAGCTGCCGCAATTTCCTGTACCATCTTTGAGATCTCTGTAACTTCGGTGACAATGTCTTCTATTGATTCCACCGTTTCTTTAAGTGAGCTGGAACCAACTTCTATTTCTTCCTTGCTGCGGTTCATTGAATCCACTGCATCATGTGTACTGGACTGTATCTGATTTATAAGTTCTTAAATCTGTTTTGCAGCCGTTCCTGATTCGTCTGCAAGCTTTTTAACCTCATCTGCAACAACAGCAAAACCCCTTCCATGCTCACCAGCCCTTGCTGCCTCAATA
Source organism: Methanosarcinaceae archaeon (assembly GCA_003565715.1). Taxonomy (GTDB): domain Archaea; phylum Halobacteriota; class Methanosarcinia; order Methanosarcinales; family Methanosarcinaceae; genus Methanolobus. Next base: position 8,027 of record PXAV01000133.1, on the reverse strand, counting down.
GCTGCATTGAGTGCAAGAAGGTTTGTCTGATCAGCAATACTTGTAATAAGATTGACTATCTTCCCTATTTCAGATGATTTCTTGTCAAGCTGGGTGATAACATCTGAATTTTTATCAGATGAGCTCTTGATTTTCCCCATTTTCTCCATCAATTCCTGGGATGACTGACCAATAGATCTTATCCTATCAGAGGTCTTTTCTGCTGATTCTGACACATATTGAGAATTTTTTGCAACAGACTGTACACTCTCATTCATATCATTCATTGCATGGGCAACCTCCTCCACCTTAGTGGATTGTACCTGTGCACCCCTGGAGATCTCGGTAATGGTATCAGATATCTGATTTGCAGAAGCTGTTGTTTCCTCTGTTGTGGCAGCCATTTCCTGTGACCTTGCAGCAGTATCCCCTGAACTTGATTTTATATCCCGGACCAATGAATTGAGATTTTCCATCATTGTATGGAAAGAAGTCGCAAGCACACCGACCTCATCCTTTCGGCCAAAGAACTTATTGTCAACCTGACCTGTAAGATCACCATTTGCAATCATATTTGCTCTTAATGCAGCTGCACGCATTGGATTGGCAAGTGAGCCTACTATGAAGTAACTTAGAATTGCCATTAGACCAACTGCTATAACAAATATAGTAATGATCTGGGATTGCAAAGCATATACCCCGTCAAGCATTTCATCTTCCGGTACAACTGTCAATACTGCATAGTCACCTGTTTCAATTTGTTCATAGAAATAAACAACATTCTGACCTGTAACTGGACTAATTGCTGTTGTTTGACCCGATACACCATTTCTAATGTCTCTCTGTATTTGTGTAAATGCTTCACCTTCAAAGTCCCCAATATTTTGTGTTCCCATTAAGCTCTTATCATGAGGATGAGTAATAATAACTCCCTGATTACTTAATAGTAACACATAACCCGTATCAAACAATCGGATATCTTCCATTATGCCATCCAGATACATCAGATCAACATCTGTACCAGCAATACCAATGAAATTCTCATTTACTATAATAGGTGAAACAAAACTGGATAAAAGTTGGCCTTGATATACATAAGGTTCAGTAACAACATCTCTTCTCAATGTTTTTGGCAACTGGTAATACACTTCTGTATCATAATCAACCAGCGGGTCCTGACCAATTGTGTTACCTTCGCGGTACCAGTAAGGAATAAATCTTCCGGTTGAATCATGTCCTGCGGTGTTAACAAAGTCAGTATCCATTCCATCAAATGCATTTGGCTCAAATGCAACATAGACACCCAGGAAATTAGGATTTGTGACAAGTATCTGACGCAGAATATTGTTGACTTCATCCCGATCACTGCTCTCATACTGGTTTAACATCGCAGATAAGACAGATGCTGTTGTCATGTATTCGTTCAGATCAGTATTTACTTGATTTGCAGCCGAAAATGTCACTGCTTCAACTTCTTCGTAAGCTAGTTTTGTCTGCATATCCGTAGCAGTATTCACAATCATAACACCGGATACCGCAAAGATCGCTATCAATACTACAACAATATACAAAGTAGTCTTAATCTTAACAGATTTAAAGTCAATATTAAGTTTTTCTTTGATTTTATTTAGATCAACGCTCATTTTTATATCTCACTTCTATTCTTATAGTAAATAGTAACAAATTCAGATAGAATAAATAACAACACATAATTAAAAACGTATACAAATATATTGCTATTTTATATTATTTGAATTGTATAATAATAATGATGGTATAAAAAGATGCCGCAAATCCACCCCAAATATATAGGTATTAGAGACGATTTATGAGAAGGACAAGGAAACATAATTTGACACACATATGAAACACCAACATGAGTATCTTTGACATGAGCAATACCCTTTTTGACCTTGTTGAAACAAAGATTACAGCATCTCTAACAGTAGTTGAATTTCCGGTACAAGGACATCAAGACAACTGTTTAAGTACTTCCATAAAGGAAAAGGCGGTTTTAAAATCTCGAGAGCATAAAGGATAATATAACAGATAAGAGATTCGTAGAACAGTAAAAGTATGAAGAACACCTTATAATATACGAAACTTGGAACATTGATAGGAGATGGTTACTCATGCAATTCATCAAAATACAATGGATGACAGTTTGTGCAACTTATGGGAGACTACAAAATGTCTGGAGAAATAAGCAAAAAGCTAAGATAAACCCTGCCATACTATGGTCATCTTCTTCAAGATACCAGACATTATTTTGAAAGTGATGGGAAATGAAAGATTATGATGTAGTAGTTGTTGGTGCCGGACCGGCTGGCTCAACGGCTGCAAGATATGCCTCTATGCACGGCGCAAGGACATTGTTGCTCGAAGAACATGAGTATATAGGAAGTCCTGTAGGATGTACAGGGCTGTTAAGTACACGAGCAGTAAAAGAATGTGGTGTCAGACCCACAAGGGATTTTGTCCTTAATTCGGTCAGAGGAGCTTTTGTTCATCCTATTAATGGAGAATGTCTTCGAATCGATGGAAAAGAAACAAAGGCCTATGTAGTATCAAGAAAACTATTTGACCGCAAGCTTGCAAACATGGCTGTACAGAAAGATGTGGACATATGCCTGGGTTCAAGGGTAAATGGCATTGAAAAAGCTGACAACAAACAAAAAATATCTGTTCTTAAAAGAGGCGAACCAATAAAAATATATGCAGATGTGGTAATTGCAGCAGACGGTGTCCGTAGCAGAGTGGCAAAAATGGCTGGGCTTGGAAATGTAAGCAAGGTGCTTCCTGGAATACAGACAGAAGTGCTTTACCGTTCAGAGGATATTGATTTTGTAGAATTGTTCGTAGGCTCACAAGCTCCCGGTTTTTTTGCATGGTCGGTTCCTGTAAATGAGAATATCTCAAGAATAGGTCTTGCATCTGATCCTAAATATGGAATGCATCCAAACTATTTACTGGAAAGACTTCTGAAAGATAACAAGCATATTTTATCAAGGTGTTCTGGAGGAAAATTAGACATGGTATTTGGTGGAATACCCCTTGGACCCCTTGAGAAGACATACTCTGACGGAATTATTATTGCAGGGGATGCTGCAGGGCAGGTAAAGCCAACATCTGGTGGAGGTATATATACTGGTGCTGTGTGTGCAAAGATTGCAGGGAAAATAGCTGCCAAAGCAGTATCGGAAAAGGATAATTCGGCAAAATTTCTCTCAGAATATGATAAAGGATGGAGGAATGAGATCGGAAAAGAGCTATCAATAGGAATGAGGATACATGATTTTATAGGTCATCTTAGTGATGGTCAAATGGATGAACTTATTGATTCAATTAATAATCCTGCAATACTTGATACAATCACACACTATGGGGACATGGACAGACCTTCTATTCTTATAAAAAAGATGTTACATCCTTCAAAGTCTCTGCATATGCTGAAAATGTTTCGTGCATTTGCCAAGGCTGTACTCTGAACATACAGCTCAATATATGCTTACACCTTTTACAGATTTTAATTCCATCAATTCTTCAATAATACTGCCTGGAACCTTGGAATCTGTAATTATTGTCAGTTTGGGTGCATCGAGAAATACAGGATCATCTGAAACCGCCTGTCTTATACTTACACCATGGCCTGCAATAACTGTGGAAACTTGAGATATAATACCTTTGTGGGAAGCGTCTTCGGGAGTTATTATAATAACACCCTGTCCCATAAGAGGAGCAACATCGCGAAGAAAGGGTATTGACCTGATGTTCTTAAATATTTTTCGTAGAGTTTCATCTGAAAGAATGACCTCTGTTGTCGAGTCTACAACGCGCCTGTCCACACCCGCTTCCCTGGCAAGCTGTGTGTGTGCTATCTCAATAGAGCCAGAGGTAACCTTACCTTCGTCATTGACCTGAAAACCACGTTCAAAAAGTATCTTAACAACTTTTTGTTGAGCAGGATATTTTTCAAATTTCCTGAGTAATATGCTCCACATATGCTTCATTTAATCATTTAAATTATAAATGTTTAAGCTTCATAGAACATGTATATAAAGGATATTCAATAACAAGAATTCTCAAAAGCAGATTTTAAGTATTAGTTAGGCTATAGTATAGTTTAGTTTAAATTTCAATGAAGATTATCACCCTGAACTAAAATGTTTTTGAGTGTAATATGTGATATCCTTATAGACCCATTTTTAAAACAGTGATCCCTATTTCGGGAGTTCTACCATTTATACTTATAGGAGGTATTGAATGAAAACATACACGAATTATGAAGATCTGCCAAAGATCAGTTTACCCCTTGAACAGGAGGTGTCTATCAGTGACAGTACGATCAGAGATGGGGCGCAGATGCCAGGTATTGTAATGAAAAGCCATCAGAAGCTCCAGATATACAATCACCTTCATAAAATTGGGATCGAGAAATTAGAAACCTTTGTTTATAACGATAGAGACCGCAAAGCCATAAAACTCATGATGGACCATGGTTATGAATTCCCAGAGATTACAGGCTGGGCACGTGCAAATCCTGCTGACATAGACATGGTACTGAATATTGACGGTATCAAAGAAACAGGTATTCTTATGTCAGTATCTGACCCCCATATATTTGACAAGATGGGACTTCCAAACCGTGAAGCAGCCCAGGAGAAGTATCTAAACGCACTTCAATATGCAGTGGACCATGGATTGCGTACAAGAGCCCATATTGAAGATATGACCCGTGCGGATAACTATAACTTCTCATTTCCACTCATAGAAAAGATAATTGACATTGATCCGGATTGTACTATTCGCATCTGTGATACGATCGGTTTTGGAATACCTTTTGTAGGAGTCGATGAGCCTTTTGGTATACCCACCATCGTCAAACACCTCAGGGATGAACTTAAAGTAAAGAATATAGAAACACATTGTCATGATGATTTTGGTCTTGCTGTTGCTAATTCCATTGCTGGGTACTGGCACGGAGCAAACTGGTCCAATGTGACCTTCCTTGGTATTGGTGAAAGAGCAGGTAATGCAGAAATGGAAAAGATACTGTTGTTCCTTGCAAGACGTGTTGAAGGATTTGATAAATATAATCTGGAATCCCTTGTAGATTTTTCTAAATTCATGGAAAGAGAAATTGGCATTCGTATACCCAGGAACAAGTCCATAGTAGGTAACAATGTCTTTGCCCATGAATCAGGCATCCACTCTGCAGGGGTGATCAAGAATCCATTTACTTATGAACCATACCCTCCAGAGATAGTTGGTGGGAAAAGGATTTTCCTCATTGGCGACTCATCAGGTATAGAAGTACTTAGGTATAAAGTACAGGAAACTCTTAATGAAATGATGGAAGTAGATATAGAGATTAGTAAAGATGACAAGCGTCTGCGTGCCATACAGACTGATATCCAGAAACTTTATAATGATGAAAAAAGGGTCTCCTGTATATCAGATGAGGAGATATTGGCCTATGTGAAAAAGTATTTCATGTTCAAGCCTATGGTGTATCAGGACATGCATCGTAAAGAGGAAGATGAAGGATCAGAGGACGACAATATTCAAAAGAGGCCTGACACTGAAAACAGTTCAAGGGGTACAAAAGCCCGTATGCATGACCTTGTAGATTGAAATATTATGTGAAAGGGTCGGATTTAAAAGAAAAATAGAAGATATGAGATATCATTTCATCTCATCTTCCACATATTTTGCAATTGCGTTTGTCATTTCACTCATCTTCGCATTGCCACCAAGGTCATAGGTCACATACTTAGCTTCTGAGATGACCTTCTCAGTTGCAGAAAAAATAGCTTTTGACTGCTCTTTCTCACCCAGGTAGTCAAGCATCCATGCACCTGCAAGTATGGTCGCAACGGGGTTCACCTTGTCCTTACCAGCATACTTTGGAGCGGAACCGTGTGCCGGTTCGAACATTGCATAGTTATCTCCGATATTTGCTGAGTATATCAGTCCAATACTTCCTACAAGTGCTGAGCACTCCTCACTGATAACATCCATGAAGAGATTTGTTGAAAGCAGCACTTTTTTATTGAACAGTTGAGGGTTCTTGATAAGCTGCTGTGCGATATTGTCGATGTGGTATTCCCATACTTCTATATCACTGAAATCATCAGCGGCCTTTTCAACTTCTTCTAGGAAAAGACCGCATGTCCTTCTCAGGATATTGCTCTTATGTATGGCAACAACTGCATCATAATCCCTTCTTTTTGCCTCTTCGAATGCATACCTGGCCACTTTTGCGCTTGATGTCCGTGTTATCTTCCTTATAGCTATGGACACATCATCAGTGAGGTTAATCTCCTCACCGATGTAAAGACCTTCTGTACCTTCCCTTACGCAGACAAAATCCACATCTCCCAGTGGCCGGGGTGTATTTGGAAAAGTCTTTATAGGTCTTACATTAGCATAAAGATTATACTTCTGCCTTATTGATACAGCAACACTCCTTGGCGCACCAACTACACCAGGAGTTGTTGTAGGGCCTTTGTAACATGCATCTGAGGATTCAAGTATATCCCAGGTATCATCTGGTATCAGGGAATTGCCGCCGTTCTTTTCCCACCATGTTGCACCTGCATCACATGTGATGAACTCAACATTGCTGTTTGCTGCATTTGCTATCTTTAACATTGCTTCTACAAGGTCTGGACCAACTCCATCCCCATTGATAACTGCTGCTGATTTTGTCATATATCTACAATCCTTATTATTTTATGAATCTGAAAGCACAAATTGCTCTATCAACTACCCCATCATATATATTTCATACCCAGCAGGTATAAAACAGATAAAAATAGAATAAAAGAACTGGACATGAGAAAGACATGACAAATATAAAACATCGATTCCCTATAACAGACGAGCATATGCATATCGATCCAAGGGCAAAGGGACTAAAAGCAGTAAAGGAATTCCAGAATGCAGGCGGTACACATATATTCCTTGTAATGAAGCCAAGCTGGACCCTTGGAATAAAAGTAACAAGACCTGAAGACCATATAGCGGTCTTTGAGGAAACAATTGACATATCACAGCAGATCAATCAGACCGGTGTGACAGCATTTCCAGTACTTGGGGTCCATCCGGCAGAGATCTCAAAACTTGCAGAATATATGAACCTTCAAGAAGCTGTTGAAACTATGAAAGGTGGTCTTGATATTGCTGCATCATATGTTGAAAAAGGACTTGCATTTGGACTAAAAAGTGGAAGACCACACTATCCTGTCAGCCAGCAGACCTGGGATGCCTCAAATGAGGTTATGGAATATGCCTTTGCTCTTGCAGCTGATCTTGACTGTGCTATCCAGTTACATACTGAAAGTGTGGGTGAGAAGGAACTTGAAGACATTACAAGACGAGCAAAAAAAACAGGAATCAAACTCCACAGAGTAGTCAAACACTATGCACCGCCGCTTGTCAATGTATGCGAAAAACTTGGCATATTTCCGGGAGTGCTTGCTGGGAAGGGGGCTATAGAAGAAGCACTTAAACAGGGTACCAGATTTATGATGGAAACAGATTATATAGACGACCCCCAGAGACCGGGGGCTGTGCTTGGGCCAAAGACCATACCAAAAAGGACGCTCAAATTAGCAGATAGATATGGTGATGAACCTTTCTGGACAGTTCACAAAGAGAACCCTGAGAATATCTACGATGTAGATATAGAATTATAACAATAGTAAAAAACCATTACATTCACTTTGGATCAGAAACTAGAACCTATCTACAAGGACAATATAGATGTCCATTACGTTTGTTCCTGTAGCACCTGTAAATATAAGGTCACCGGTTTCCCTGAAATATGAATGTGAATTATTTACATAGAGTTCACTCTTAGCGTCCATTTGCAGGTTTCTTCCACGCTGTACTGTCTCACCATCTGCAAAAGCACCGGCACTGTCTGTTGTACCGTCATTACCGTCTGTACCAGCAGCAAGGAAAAGAACCCCTGAAAGACCAGGTACCTCAATACCAAAAGAAAGGGCCATTTCCTGGCACCTTCCACCACCACCTTTTCCTTT
>PXAV01000172.1 GCA_003565715.1 Methanosarcinaceae archaeon | reverse complement strand
GTATCATTCATATTTCTGTTTTCAGCTATTATGTCATCAGTTGTTGTACCTGCATGTTTTTCTCTTGCATTGTCAGGTGATGCTGTTACCATGCCGGCTGCAAAGATGCCTGCAAGCACTAGTATAACAGTAAAATATGCGATCGTTTTCATTCCTGTTTTTCTCATGATGTTCCTCCTTATTAGATATAACTAAAACCACATGGGTAGTATTTTGGTTTTATTCCGCAATTCTCCTGTAGTGGTTGAACTTATAACCACTTAATGATCTGAATATTTGGATATAAGCATACTTTTTTTCAAAATAGGGCAAAACAGCTTTATGTCCTGAAATAGAGTTTATATTAACCTATTTTACTTTATAATACTTTATCTTGTCTTAGAATTGTTTAGATTAAATTGATTAGAGGAATTTTTATATAGCCATAGATAATAAATATACATCCTGTGTTTAACAAGAAAAAGATCCTTATTATAGCTATCCTGGTAATCATACTCAGTTGTGTACAGTTATGTGCTGCCTCAGATGTGGCTACCGTACATGGTGCAGTGTATGAGTGGAACTCGTTCCAACCTCTGGATAATGTTATAGTAGAGATAAACACAACCCCTCCACAATCTATGCTTGCAAGGTATGGACTATATTCTTTTAAGCTAGCTCCTGGCAACTATCTTATCACTGCAAGCTATTACAGGAATGGTGTGCTTTTGGCCTATACAGAAGAAGAGCTCACCATCACAGACGATGGGGATTATGTAGTGGATCTGCTTCTCTTCCCTGCTCACGATAAAATTCCTGTGGATGATGATTTCTCAGACCTTGACTATATAGCAGATATCTTAGATAATGAAGATAAAACGGGTGTATTCCATCTCTACACTCAGCTTTCAATTGTCCTGATACTCCTGATTGTTACAATATCGATATATTATCTGGTTTACAATAGAAGAAGTGCCTATAAAAGAAAAAAGATTCACAGATCCGACCATTCAGTTTCAGGTGCTTTAGATACTCCTACTTTTGGAAGTGATACATCAGTGTCATCTATATCTGCCTCTGATGGACCCGGTTCATTTTACTCTCAAGACAAACATCATAGTACTGATAATGAAGATGTTAACATTGAAGATGAGAATATTAATCATTCTTCAGAAAAAACATATAATAAATTAGATTTGAAGGGTCTGCCGGAAGACCTTATAGAAGTCCTTGTTATCATTGAGAAAAATGATGGAAGAATAACCCAAAAAGATCTGCGTTCAAAGCTCAGGCATTCAGAGGCCAAGGTCAGCCTTATGGTGTCGGACCTTGAGGACCGTGGCCTCATCCGTAAATTCAAAAAGGGCCGGGGTAATGTAATAATCCTTGGAGATAAAGAGGATACAAACCAAAATGTATAACTGTATTAAAGTGTATGGGATTACCATTCTTAAATAGTTGAATACATATTTGAAGAGGGTATAAATGCGAGTTTCCATGGACATTGAGTTAAAAGATATTCCAGGTCAGCTAATTCTTGCCTTAAGACCTGTATCCGAATACAAAGGTAATTTGATCTCGGTGGTGCACCACCATGAAAAAAGGACTCCAAGGGGTACCATACCTGTCCAGCTTGTCTTTGAGATCAAACCGGAGAACCTCAATAATATCATATCAAGTCTGGAAGATAGTGGTATTGGTATTGCAAGGGTTGATGAAAAGATATATTTCGAGCACGGGGCTGTGATCCTTATTGGGCATATAGTTCACACAGATATACAGGATACTATAGACACTATTGATAATACTGGTTATGCAGAGGTGGTTGATCTTAATCTCTCCATGCCAAAAGTAAAAATGCCTTCATCTGCATCATTAAAAATAGATGCTGTAAGCAAGGAAGACCTCACATCGGCTATTCAAATACTCAAAGAGATAGCTAAAAAGAAGGATCTTCTTGTTATCGAACCTATTCAAAGTCAACTGGGGGCAACATGATGAAAACGATACGTTTGTCAATTATAGGTTTTGGTGCCGTTGGACAGGGTGTTGCAAGGGTTCTTCTGGATAAGAAGGATCTACTTGAGGACATGGGACTTGATTTCAGAGTTGTTGCGGTGGCGGATTCAAGGACTGCTGTTGTAGACATGGATGGAGTTGACCTTAATGTAGCCCTTTCCAGAAAGCGGGATGAAGGCTTGGTTGGATCAGATAGGATCAGAGGAATAGAGATAATTGAAGATATAGACCACGAACTTGTAGTTGAGACAACACCGACTAATATAGTAACAGGAGGCGCGGGTCTTGAGAATATGCTTGTGGCCTTTAAAAATGGAAAGGATGTTGTGACTTCCAACAAAGGTCCACTGGCAATAAGATACAGTGAACTTATCAAGACCTCGGAAAAAAGTGGTACCCGGTTAAGGTTCGAGGCAACTGTTGGAGGTGCAATGCCTGTACTCAACCTTGCAAGAGAAGTGCTTGCAGGTAACAGTATAACGAATGTAGAAGGTATTTTCAATGGTACGTGTAATTATATACTTACACGTATGATGGAAGAGCATGCGCCATATGAGCAGATGCTTGCAGAGGCACAGGAATTGGGATATGCAGAGACCGACCCGACATATGATGTAGAGGGCATAGACACAGCCTGTAAACTTGTCATACTTGCAAATTCTATATTTGGCATGAATGCAACCTATGAGGATGTCACGGTTGCTGGTATAACAAGGATAACTCCTGAGGCCCTATTACTGGCCCAGAATGATGGCTATGTTGTAAAACTGATTGGAGAAATTAATGACAGCAGGATAAATGTGGCCCCAAAGCTTGTGCCTATGTTCCATCCTCTGGCTGTTGGTGGCTCTCTTAATGTTGCGTCAATCCAGACCGATCTAGCAGGACCGATAACAGTAACAGGACGTGGTGCCGGTTCAATAGAGACTGCAAGTGCTATACTGAGTGATATGATATCCATCTATAGGGACTAAAGCTCTATTATATAAGGTGATGGCTAATATGACAAGCTTCAGGGAATTTTCTCAGGTTTGCAGACTTATCGAGAATACTCCTGGGTCCCTTGATATGACCACAATTTTAGCAGAGCTGCTTTTAAGGGTTACACCTGAAGAACTTCCTGTTGTGACACACTTTGTTATGGGGGAGGTCTTCCCGGCATGGAGCAGTGAGGAAGTTGGCATAGGTGCTGGTATCTTTTATACAGCCCTTGCCAAATCAACGGGACTGAATATATCCGATATCAAGGAGATTCTAAGAGACACCGGAGATATAGGGAAAACAGCATCAAGGGCGCTGAAAAAAGTAACCAGTGGTCAGTCTACATTCTCTTCTTTCCTTGGGGGGTCCAATGAACTTTCAATTCTTGAGGTATTTGAAAGATTTTGGTCCATCTCAAGAACATCCGGAAAAGGTTCCCAGGCAAACAAGATAAAGAACCTTCAGTATCTTTTTAGTTCCGCATCTCCTCAGGAGATATCTTATATTTCCCGACTTGCTGTGGGGGAACTCAGGATAGGTGTTGGGGAGGGTATTGTCAGGGACGCCATCTCAGAGGCCTTTGATGTGCCTGTTAAAGATGTTGAAAGGTCCTTTATGCTTACAAATGACCTTGGTCTTGTTGCTGCTAGTGCCCATAAAGGTGGAAAAGATGCATTATCATCACTGGGACTTGAACTTAACCGTCCAATACGCATGATGCTTGCCCAGGTCACACCAAGTCTTGATGTAGCTCTTTCAGACATAGGCACTGCAGCTGTTGAATGGAAATTCGATGGAGCCCGGGTACAGATACACAAGCAAGGTGGCAATGTCACACTTTTCTCCCGCAAGCTTGAAAATATAACAGAATCACTTCCTGATATAGTCGAAGCAGTAAAGAATAATGTAAGTGCAGATTCTGCTATACTCGATGGTGAGGCCGTGGCCATTGATGAGCATGGAAGGCCACGGGCATTTCAGGAGACCCTAAAACGTTTCAGGAGAAAATATGATATTGATATCACTGCACGTGAGATTCCGCTGGTTTTGAATCTATTTGATATTATGTATCTTAACGGTGAGGATCTGATAGAGCTTCCACTTGTTCAAAGAAGGGAGAAACTGAAAGAGTGTGTGGCCAATGATGAAAGGATAAGGGTTGATACACTTTATCTGACAGACGATCCTGAAAAGATCCTTAACATATACAATGATGCCCTCCGGGCAGGGCATGAAGGCGTGATGATAAAGAATCCAGATTCACCATACTCTCCTGGAAAAAGAGGAAAGAACTGGCTAAAAAAGAAACCTGTTATGGAAACCCTTGACCTTGCTGTAATAGGGGCTGAATGGGGATATGGAAGACGAACAAGCTTCCTTGGTTCCTATGCACTTGCCTGCCATGATCCAGATACAGGTCTATTCCTTCCTGTTGGTCGAGTAGCAACAGGATTTTCAGATGAGCAACTTTCAGAACTTACCGGGATGTTTAAAGATCTTATTGTCATGGAATCCGGTACGCAGGTTGAGGTACGGCCAGAAATTATATTTGAGGTTGCTTTTGAGGAGATACAGAAAAGCACAAACTATGGATCGGGTTACGCACTGCGTTTTCCCCGGCTTGTCAATGTAAGGATAGACAAATCCATTGAAGATGTTGAAACAATAGGGCGTATTGAAGAACTATATCTCATGCAGCGTCAAAGTAATTGAGCTTTAAAGTTCTTATCAAAAGTGTTATTAGGAAACAGCAAATATCAAGAACTTATGAAAAGAGCAAATATTGTATTCATTACAATAATATTATCGTTGTTCTCACTGTCCATTTCCGGCTGCGTGGAGAAGGAATCTTTTGATCAGGAGCTTCCAGAAGCAGATGCAATTGTATATATACAAAACTATGAATTTCATCCATATACAACTACAATCTCAGCCGGGCAGACAGTTGGCTGGGTAAATAACGATTCTGTGGCCTTTATAATAAAAGGAAGTCTTGCTGGGGATAGTTTCCAGTCGCCCACGCTCAGGAAAGGTGATACTTTTACCTATACATTTGAAGATATAGGTGTCTTCAGATATGAACTTGTGACACATCCCTGGACAAAAGGCGGACGTATAGTTGTTGAGAGATGATAATAACTTATCCAATCAATCTTTTAGCAGTCCATAAAAAAATGATGTAGTGGTTGTTAGAAAAAACCACATTTTTGATATTGAACATTTAAGAATCAACACAGTTGTTATTGTAAGCATCTCTAAGCGCCATAAGAGGATCTCCCACTCCTACAACTGTAACGATTGTTTCTATTGGAGGATGTGTCCAGTTATCAGGGTGTGTGGTTTGTTTTGATACTTTTACAATAGTATCTTCTTTTATTATCCCGCATCGCTTTTCATAATCAAGAACTAAAGAATGTCCTATTTTTGTAGCATATTCTACAGCATCACTGTAATTTTCAAAACATTTTCTGCCCTTTGAAGAAAATACAAGAAAATCGGTATCTGGATAGAGTAGAGAAGCTGGTTTGATCATAATTTCCACTCTTTTCACACTTTTACCTACAAGTGCTCCAACAGCATTTCCCACACTGGCAAATTGTGGAACTTGTATATTTGCATCAATCATGGATTTTAAATCATTTACATAAGCAGAAACCGGACCACCAAGCAATACCACTGGGATTTCTACTGTAAACCTTACAGGGTAGCTATCACCTAAAATATCATCAATTATATTTTTTGGGATTGTGGGTGCAAGAAAGGATATTAAGTCATGGACCATATTTTTCGAAAATATACTTTTCACATGCCTGCTAAACTCATACTTTCCCATGTTAGCATATTTTGAAAGATAAATAGCTCCTGTCTCCGAAGCCTCTTTGTTCCATTGTGTGTATTCACCAAGCACATGAAGTGCATCTGTAGGTGTAAATCCAATAGACTGAACAAGTCTTTTATTTATCAATGAATTAAGTGTGTTATTAATTAACATTGTGTCTTTTGCACCAGTCATATTGGCTATCTCACTTACAGAAAGTGGTTCATCACCTATTAAGTTCAGTATTTCCTTTTCCTTCTCTCGCAGTCCAGTTGACTCATAATCTGTTCTGACAACAAATTTGGTTTGCTGATAATTCTCGCTTAAATCTGTGCGTACAACCATCTTGTTAATTTTTAGTTGATGAAGAAAACTAGGATAAATAGTAGCAGCTACACAAAGAGGAATAACTCTTCTGGGTCCAATATTCACATTTTTATCTTTTATCCAAACATGACTATCTCCACCCAGTGCAGAAGTTTCCATGTCCATGGCTTTAACTCTGGTCTTCCATCCACCGACGGTACAACCTTCATTACTTATCAGAGGAGTTCCGTTTTTGACCGACGATACGTCTGTGCTTGTACCGCCAACATCAATAACTGCACATGTATCGACATTTGCAAGGTATGAAGCACCAAGAATGCTCGCTGCGGGGCCTGAAAATATTGTTTCGATTGGTTTTTCCAGTGCGTCTTCTATGCTGTATACCGATCCATCGCACTTGAGCATCAACATTCGAGATCTTATGCCCCGTTTCTTGATGTCTGAAACAACAGCATTTACAAACTGACAGGTTATAGGTATCAGCTGAGCATTGAGGGCAGCAGTAACAGCCCTTTCATAAACACCCAGTTCTTGGGATAATTCATGTCCACATACAACAGGTATGTCTACAACACTGTGGATTATACTCTTTACCATCAGTTCATGTTCGGGATTTCGCGTACCAAAATATGCAGATACCGCATAAGATGAAACCCATTGTTTAGATGTTTCTACATAATCTTTTACAGCTTCGACGTCTAAAGGATATTCTTCTTCGCCTCTTGTATCATGCCCTCCTGATACAAAAGTAACATTTTCAGCGGGATAGGCTTTATCTTTGGGATGTTCTCCAACCATTATTAAGCCTACTGGTCTGCCAGTGTTCTCAAGAAGGGCATTTGTTGAGAGGGTGGTGGACACAGATACTAGATTTACATCTTTTAAGTAAATCTCATTCAATGAGTCAAGAACATTCTTTATTCCTTCTTGAATGTCGGGATATGTAGTAAACGCTTTTTTAGCATCAACGATAGCTCCATCAGACCCACGAATTATTACAGCATCGGTGTACGTTCCACCTGCATCAATTCCTAAACCATAATGCACTCTTTTCACCTTCTTTTTGTAGGTTCTTTCATAGCTGCTTCTTGTATGCTTAATATTAGCATCTAAAGTTACTACATTGAATTTTGGGTTCTAAGTTTCTGCTTCAAACAGAAATTTGTCCTTTTTCATTTTCATTATCTTTACAAGGGAGAGCATCACAGGTACTTCGACCAGTACCCCTACAACAGTTGCAAGTGTTGCACCTGATGTTGCACCAAACAGTATCAATGTGGTCGCTACTGCAAGTTCAAAGAAATTGCTCGGTGCAATGAACGTGGAGGGAGCAGCTTCTTTGAAGGGTATCTTCAGCTTTTTAGCACCAAAGTAGCTGATACCGAATATTAAATATGTCTGTATTATTATAGGTATAGCTATCAGGACGATATGCAATGGATAATTAATTATCATCTCACCCTGGAGGATAAAGATAAGGATCAGAGTGACAAGAAGGCCAGCAGGCGTTATCCACTCCACTTTTTTGATCAGATTGTTCTCAAACCATATTATACCCTTTCTTTTTATTCCATAATGCCTTGTCAACATCGCAAGTACAAGAGGAAGCGCTACATAGAACAATACTGAATAGAATATGGTTAACACGGGTATTGGAAAGTCAGTAGTCTGTCCTACAAGGAACGCACCCAAAGGAGCGAACAGTAACAATATTATCAGGTCATTCACAGAAACCTGGACCAAAGCATAATTGATATTGCCGTTTGCCAGGTGTGTCCATACAAGTACCATTGCAGTACATGGGGCAAGCCCAAGTATTATCAAACCAGCAATATATTCTGCCTGAAGATCAAGCGGAATAAGACCGGAGAAGAACACACTGATAAAAAGCCAGGCAATAATGGTCATTGTGAATGGTTTTATTGCCCAGTTGATAACAACCGTTAAATAAAGAGGTTTTTTATTCTCTTTGACCTTCAATATTTCCTCAAAACTTATCTTAAGCATGATGGGATACATCATTACCAGCAAGACGATTGCAATTGGTATCGACACATTTGCAATTTCGTACTGACCGACTGTATTTGCAAATTTTGGGAAGAGATAGCCAATTGCTGTTCCCAGCACAATACAGATCGCAACCCATATGGACAGATACTTACTAAAGAAATCAAGTTCTCTTTTATCTTCCATGTTGTCACCTCTTACCGGCAGGGATCAGTAATATTGGTTTGACAGTTCGCCTGAGAAGCTCCTCTGCATTGCTTCCCATTAGTATATCCTTAACAGAACCAATACCATGGGTTGTTATTGCTATCAGGGTAATCTCCATTTCTTCTGCGAGCCTGTCTAATTCTTCTGATACTTTTCCTTCGGTCACTACATATTCTATTTTGGAAATACCCTCTATCCCTGCTCCCATTTCATGTAGCATCTTCTTTTTTGCGCTTATCTTATCATCAAGTTCTTTTTTATTTTTTGCATCCTCAATGATATGAACAAGAACTATCTCATCAATAATATCTGTCAGATGAACCATTTCCTCCAATATCTTCTTTGAGTTATCGGAAAAATCTACCGGGATCATTACTTTTGAAAACTTAGCATAGCATGCTTTAGTGTAT
>PXAV01000101.1 GCA_003565715.1 Methanosarcinaceae archaeon | reverse complement strand
GTAACGGCAAATCCCAGACTTTGACCGGCATGGCAGACAGCTCCGAACTCGACAGCTTTACAGGCTAACGCCTGGTGCCCGAGGCGGCAAGATTGCCGCTTCTCAAGACCAGGATGAAAAAACTGAATAAACGTAAGGATATTTAATTTAGGATATGAGGTGAACTGACATGGTATCTCTTGATGAGTCTGTTATAGCAAGGCTCAAGAAAGGAAAGAACAACTTCGAAGTCTTTGTTGAACCCGATGGTGCATTTGCACTTAAAAGGGGAGAGAAAATTAATATCGAGGATATAATAGCTGTTGAGTCTGTATTCTATGATGCAAATCAAGGAGACCATGTTGCAGAGTCGGATCTTTTGACCGTCTTTGGTACAAGTGATGTAATGGAGGTTGCTGAGCAGATACTTTTGCACGGTGAGCTCCAGCTTACAAAGGAACAAAGAAAGCAAATTCTTGAGGAAAAGACCAGAAAGGTTATTACGATAATTGCTCAGAATGCTATTAATCCCCAGACAAAGACCCCACATCCGCCTGCCAGGATACAAAAGGCAATGGAAGAAGCAAAGGTCCATATAGATCCTTTAAAACCAGTTGACGAACAGGTCAATATTGTGATGAAGGCAATCCGTCCTATAATACCCATCAGGTTTGAGGAAGTTGATGTTGCTGTAAGGGTTCCTGCTGAATATGCAGCAAAGGCATATGGTGATATCGCCAATTTTTCAACACTTGTAAAGAACGAATGGCAGAATGATGGTTCATGGGTGGCTGTTGTACGGATGCCTGCTGGTCTTCAGAATGACTTCTATGGACTTGTTAACCATCTTACAAAAGGGGACGCTGAAACAAAATTATTATGAGGCTGCATGATGGAGCGTGAAATTGTAATTCCGGGGCAGTTACTGTCCGAGAACAAGGGGGATTCTGGGCCTGGTACTTATGTTAAGGATGGAAAGGTCTATTCCCATTTATACGGGGTTAAGAATGCCAAAAACAAGATATCTGTTATTCCTTTTTCCGGCAAGTATATCCCATCACCAAAAGATTATGTTATCGGTACTGTTATGGAGTTGACACCTTCGAACTGGATATTTGATATAGGCTCTCCATATGATGGATTGCTTCATGTATCAGAGTATCCCAAGAGGGTACAGTCCAATATCATGGCAGAATTTATGGATATTGGTACTTCAGCACTACTTCGCATTAAAGATGTGAACTCATCAATGAAAGTAGAGCTGACAATGAAAGAACGTGGTCTTAGAAGTCTTACAGAGGGCCGCATAATTAAAGTCACTCCTGCCAAGGTTCCTCGTGTCATCGGACATGGCGGATCTATGGTGTCAATGCTTAAAAAAGAAACCAACTGTGAGGTATTCGTAGGGCAGAATGGAAGGATCTGGATCAGAGGTAAAGATAGTGAAATGGAAAATCTTACTGAAGCCATTGATCTTATAATAAAACATTCCCACACTTCCGGTTTGACTGACAGGATATCTGATTTCCTGAGAAATGATAAAGATGACGTTCAGATGACAGAGAATGTTTCAGAGGAAGGCATTGTTGATGGAACAGTAGATACAGATGAGGTGCAGGAAGAAGCCTATAGAAAAATGGATGCACTTCTGGACGATGATAATTGAGCAATATCTATCTGTTTTCTTTCAGCTGGAAGAATGTGCTAACATTGGAGAATTAATATGAGTGATAAACCTGAAAAGTTCATTGATGAAAATGGATTACGCCTTGATGGAAGGCGTTTAAATGAGATCAGGCCCATGAAAATGGAGATAGGTGTACTTTCAAGGGCTGATGGTTCATGTTACTTGGAATGGGGTAAGAACAAGATACTTGCGGCAGTATATGGTCCAAGGGAGCTTCACCCCAGAAGATTACAGAAGTCTGATTCTGCATTAATAAGATATCGTTACAATATGGCTGCTTTTTCTGTTGAGGATCGCATAAGGCCAGGACCAAGCAGAAGGAGCATCGAGATATCAAAGGTAAGCCGTGAGGCATTTGAGCCTGTAGTGATGACACAACTTTATCCTGGTACTGTAATTGATGTTTTTGCAGAGGTACTTCAGGCAGATGCAGGAACGCGAACAGCAGCTATAAATGCAGCATCTGTGGCACTTGCGGATGCCGGGATACCTATGAAAGGACTTATTGCATCATGTGCTGTAGGCAAGGTTGACGGCCAGTTGGTCCTTGACCTGGACAAGCCAGAGGATAACTATGGCGATGCTGATATACCTATGGCAATGACCTCTGATGGCGAGATTACCCTTTTGCAGATGGATGGGGATGTGACGCAGGAAGAGTTTAAGAAAGCAATAGAGATGTGTAAGGAAGGATGTCTCCAGATATTTGAGATACAAAAAGAGACATTAAGACAGAAGTTCACCAAACTAGATGATGTAGAGATATCTGACGATGAGGATAATGTAGATATTTCTACTCTTGTTGAGAACAGTCTGGAATCCTCAGTTGATGATGAGGGTGAGGATTCCATTGTTGTCGAGGATACAGAAGATGATCCTGGTCAGGATATTGAGGTAGAAGAAGATCAGGACATCGAGATAGAGGATGAGGCAGATGAAGATATCGGGCCAGAAAAAGAAGAGTTTATTCCTGAAGCAGTGGACCTGGATACAGATCAGGAGGATGCAGAGGATATAGAAGTTTCCGGAGATATCGATGACCCCTGCCTGGTTGATGGGGATATTGCCCCGGAAGATGATGGAAGAACTGCCTGAGGTGTGATATCATGAGTAATGAAGTAATGTCCATACTTAAAAAAGATTATATTTACAATCTTATGCTTAAAGGTAAACGTGAGGATGGCCGTACCTTTGATGAGATAAGGGATATAGATCTTAGGACCAATGTTATAGAGAAAGCAGAAGGATCTGCATGGATAAAGCTTGGAGAAACTGAGATCCTTGTCGGTGTTAAGTTGCAGGTGGGTACCCCCTTCCCAGATTCCCCCGGGGAGGGTGTAATTATCACAAGCATGGAATTGAATCCTATTGCTTCTCCTGAATTTGAGGCTGGTCCACCCAAAGAGAATGCTATTGAGATGGCCCGTGTGACGGACCGGGGTATTCGCGAATCAGGCGCAATTGATTTAAGCAAGCTGTGTATTACGGAGGGAGAAGAGGTTTGGATCATATTCATTGACATACATGTTCTGAACAATTCCGGTAATATACAGGATGCATCTTCTCTTGGTGCTATAGCGGCTCTGCTGACCGCAACCGTTCCAGGAAAGCGCGAAGGGCGAGGCGAGGATATACCTCTACCGATCAGGGACATGCCAATATCTGTCACTCTGGTGGACATAGGTGGCGAGGTGATGGTCGATCCAGACCTTGATGAAGAGAATGTTTGTGACTGTCGCATAACCATAGTTTCCAATCAGGATGGCTCTATATCAGGTATGCAAAAGAGCGGTGATGGTGCATTAACTGAAGAAAAGCTCTTACAAGCCGTCTCAATGGCCTGTCAGAAGGCATCAGAGCTTAGGGAGACACACCTGTTGGACATATGAGCATAATATTACAATAAAATTAAAATATCATACTAGATCCACACATTTCAGGAGATAAGATCCATGGCAAAGAAGTATACGAGGAAAGGACGTGTTTCCAGGTCCGCCGGTAGGTTTGGTACACGTTATGGTAGGAAAGACCGTAAACTGGTAGCGGACCTTGAAGAAAGGATGCATATGCCTCACAAGTGTTCCAACTGTGCACGTCCAAATGTAAAGAGGATAGGTACAGGTATGTGGAAATGCAGCAAATGCGGTTATACATTTGCAGGAGGGGCCTTCCTTCCCCAGACCAGTGTTGGCAGGACTGTAACACGTTCAGTGAAAAAGGCCACAGAAGTAATAGAGTAGGTGAACATGGGATATAAGTGCACAAGGTGCAAAAGGAATGTTGAGATAGATTATGATTATTCAGGTATACGCTGTCCCTTTTGTGGACATCGTATACTTGTAAAAGAACGTCCAACATCCATAAAGCGCATCAAAGCAGAGTAGAACAAATGTTAATTAGTTCTTCTCGTAAACCTTCTGCCAGTACGCGTACATTGTGTAAGCATCTGGCATCATTTTTTGGTTGTGAATATTTCAACCGTGGTAAGATGAACATGGATGAGGTTTTTACCTTGTCTCATGGTACGCATCTTATTATTGTGGGTGAATATCACGGAAATCCAGGAAGCATTACCATATATGGTCCTGAAGCATGTTGTATTCTGTCAATAAATCTATCTGTTTTAAAAGCACCGTCTGCATATCCTGCCCGTTCCGGGATCACTCCTTCACTTGAAGGGGACAGTAATATCATTCCTCTATTGCATGCTGCAATTTTCCAGGACATTGTCATTGACAGTACACCTTCTCTGTCCCTGTACATCTCCCAGAAAGAGGGTATTATTTACTTTAAGGAGTTAGATAAAGTTCTTTTCAGCCTCCGTATCAGAAGTTACAGGATATATGAAGCAAAGAGCAATGGTGATGCATATTGTTCCTGATATCAAGCTCTGCCTTTGTCACTTCTGTACCTTTGTATATATATCGCTCTATAAGTCCAGAGCTAGACTCACAGATAAATGAACGGTCCTCTGTTAACATTAGTTTTGATGAATCCACTTTATATCTCACTGTAAAATCAGATGACCTTGTTGCAATGCGTTCAACACTAAATACTTGGCTGCGCTTGATACAGGTGGCATCTGAAACAGCAGCTACTGTTGAGTGACAAGCAATTTCATTTTAATCTCTATTTTTGGTATATTTTTTTTTCAGGTTGTATGATAGCTTTTCTCTTCTATTTTAAGATAGAAACATTAAAATCACTTCAGGTTAATTGGTATGCCAGGTGAAACCAAATGAGTACGCAAATACCTCCACAGATACAGAACCAACTTTCCCAGTTGCAGCAGGTTCAGCAACAAGCCCAGTCACTTGCCATGCAGAAATCCCAGATGGAGTCTATGCATAAGGAATCAGAGATGGCACTTGAAGAGCTGGACAAAGTCCCAGATGATGCTGTGATATATCGAAGGGTTGGAGAACTACAGATAAAGACAAGTAAGGAAGAAGTCATCACAAAGCTGAATGAAAAAATAGAAACATTTTCACTAAGGATGCAATCTATATCCAGGCAGGAAGAAAGGATTTCAAAGCGTTTCACTCAACTTCAGGAACAGATCGAACAATCCATGGGTAAGCAGGCTCAATAAGCCTGTTACTTGTGTTGATGACATTGCAGGTAAACACTCCGGCAATGTTCAGAGGTTTTCATGAGAGTTGAAGAAACGGAGTTTTTCAATAAGCTTCTGGATTACAAAAAACTTCTTTACCTTTGTCACAGAAATGCCGATCCAGATGCCGTTAGCAGTGCATTTGCACTTTCTGAGGCCCTTGGTGGGACAATAGGCCTTGTGGATGGATGCAACAGGGTTGCTTCACTTCTTATTGACAAACTTTCTATAAATGTGGTGGAAAAACCAGATCCCTCCGAGTATGACATTACTGTTATAGTTGATACATCAACGATCTCACAGCTTAATGATATAAAACTTGATAAGTACTGTGTGCTCGATCATCATGCAACAACAGCCCTTATTGAAAATGCTGAATTCTATCTGCATCGCAATGCAACTTCTACTGCAGAGATGGTATTCAGGATCTTGCAGTCTATGGGTGCTCCGATTATGCGACGAACTGCAATGGGTCTTTTGACGGGTATAATAACAGATACAGGGCATTTCAAGCACGCTAACCAGGATACTTTCAGGGCAGTTTCTGATATAATAGCCTCAAGCGGAGTAGAGTATGCAGAAGTACTTGAGATGATGGCTACAACTCCGCAGGACATATCCATGCGCATAGCAATGTTAAAATGTGCCACAAGAGCAAACATCGAGAGAGTTGATGACTGGCTTATAGTTGATTCTCATGTAAACTCCTTTGGAGGGTCCGCGTCATCGATGTTCCTTAACATTGGAGCTGATGTGGCACTTATCGGTACGACACGTGAATCTAGCATAAGGATAAGTAGCAGAGCAAAGCGTGAGGCTGTTGCAGCAGGTGTGAACCTGGGAAAGGTCATGGAAGAGATAAGTAAGAACTATGACGGTACTGGAGGAGGTCATGCCGGAGCAGCAGGGATAGATGTGGTTGCAGATCTTGATATCATTGTTAACGAATGTAAGGTTATGTTACGTGATATCCTCCGGGGTAAGCCAAATCCTTCTATATGTGATTCGCTAAGCGAAGATTGTGAAGAGACTTGAATTCTATAAAGAGGCTATAAGATGATGGAATACTGGAACCCATTAGTTGAGAGAATGCCGGTCGAAGAACTAAAGATGCTACAGGAAAAGAAACTTAAGAACCTGGTGGAATATGTTTACCAGCATTCTCATTTCTACAATAAGAGATTTGATGATGCAGGTGTTAAGCCGGAAGATATTCGTAAACTGGACGATCTGAAGAAATTGCCATTTACGTACAAATCAGACCTGAGAGATACCTACCCAATGGGTATGTTCTGTGTATCCAATGAACGACTTGTACGCTTCCATGTTTCTTCAGGAACAACAGGTAAACCTACAGTTGTGGGCTATACACATAATGATATCAATGAATGGAATACTTCCCTCGCAAGGGCACTGACCTCAATTGGTGTTGGGCGGGAGGATATAATACAGGTAAGTTATGGATATGGCCTGTTCACAGGTGGGCTTGGTCTACACTATGGTGCCGAAGAAGTTGGCTCTACGGTGTTGCCAACAAGTTCGGGGAACACAGAAAAACAGCTTGAAATGATGCAGGATCTGAATACTAGTGTAATTGCGTGTACACCATCCTACTTCCTATTTATGAACGAAGTCGCCAATCAGGTGGGTCTTAGCATAAGAAATGACACTAAGCTTCGTACAGGCATATTTGGGGCAGAACCGTGGTCTGAGGAGATGCGGGCAAGGATCGAGGAAGCAACAGGTATCAAAGCCTATGATGTTTATGGCACATCTGAACTCAGTGGTCCATTGTTCACCGAATGTCAGTACCAGGATGGTATACATATATGGGCAGACCAGTTCCTTATTGAGGTCATAGACCCGGAGACAGGAGAGCAGCTTGGAGATGGTGAGAGTGGGGAACTTGTAATAACCACACTTGCAAAGGAAGCATTGCCTCTAATAAGGTATCGTATAGGTGATATAACCGTGATCAACAAGCAGCCATGCAGCTGCGGAAGGACCCATCCGCGTATCATGAGAGTATTTGGACGTGCTGATGACATGTTGATAGTACGTGGTATAAATGTGTTCCCTGGCCAGGTGGAATCAGTTTTGATGAATATCCCTCAGGTTGGTGAACATTTCATGATAATTGTTGACAGGATAAATGAGCTTGATATCATGAAGGTCCAGATAGAGATGACCGATGAGGCATTCAGTGACAAGATAAATGATATAATATCGCTGGAAAAGAAGGTTGCAGATTCATTGAAAAGTGTACTTAACATTGCAGTAAAAGTCGAACTCGTTGAAAAAGGCACAATTCCCCGTTCTATGGGTAAGGCTAAAAAGGTAATTGATAACAGAAAGCTATAAAATTTCAGATAACATTACTTTCAGTATAAATTTCAATTAGGTAACAGGTGCTAATATGGAAGATAAGATAATCAAACAGATTTCCCTGTTCGCTGAGAACAAACCAGGCCGCCTTGCCAATATAGCAGCGAACTTCAGAAAAGCAGGCATAAACATTAGGGCATTCACTATAGCTGAGGCAGGAGACTTTGGTATCATAAGGATGGTCGTGGACAGGCCTGATGATGCTCATCAAGTACTTCATGATGCGGGTTTTACAGTCTCTGAAACAAGTGTACTGGGTATTGAGATGGAGGATGTTCCAGGGGGCCTTGGTAAGATAGCCGATGTACTTGGCACTAAGGATATAAATATCGATTATGCATATGCTTTTGTAACAAAGACCGAAAAAGCACTTCTCATAATCAGGGTAAGTGATATAGAAGGGGCAATAAGCGTATTGAACGATGCTGACATAAAGCTTATAGATATGGCAGATATACAGGAAATATGATCTCCTGTTTTTTCTGATATCTTTTGTTTTTTTTTATCTGTTTTTTGTGTGCCTGTGCCCTTTCTTTTTGTGAAATTTAAATTACATGAGTATAGCTATACATACCGACCAATAGTACTTTATATCACATGTTGTCATTCCCATTGAAATGACTGATACTGTCAATGTAAAAGGGCCTAAAAACCATGGATCCAAACTCGGAGGCTCCCATACCACTATAATTGGCGGTAGGGCAGGCAAGAAGATCGTATCCTTAGTGGGGCAGCATCCAGAGGTCAAAAAGATAATACCTTCAGTTATAACTGTCAAGGGCAAGGCTAATTCCGGGGGCATGCTGAGTGCAAGGATACAACGGCCAGACGATAGGGGTAACCTCAGGTTACTTATTTCACATGGAACTTCTTTTCAGGAACTACGACTTGTAACTACCGTTGGCAGCTTCGGTGAAGGCGAACGTATCATGGAAGAAATAAATTCATTATTGTTTGATGACTGAAGGTAATATAATATGTTCATTGGAATCGATCATGGAACAAGTGCAATTCGTTTTGCTGCTCTCTTTGGAGGGAAAAAAGAGCTGATAAAACTTGAGGTACCACGGTCAAAGGCAGCGAATATGACAGAGTCCCAAATCCTTTCATCAATAGAAGATGCCTTTGGAATAAAGATGGGGGACATCTCCCTTGTGGCTGTAACCTATTCTATGGGTGATGGTATAAGTGAAATTGAAGATATAAGATATGTTACTAACAGAGGAGTTAAGAGTACAGAAGCCGTTGGCATGAAAACAGGCGGAGGAGGCCGTGTTTTTGATGCAGTTCTATGTTCTGGCATTCCTGCAGTGGTTATACCGGGTATCCATAATGGAAGCAGCACCGATCCTCGTCTGAATGTGTTCTCGCATTCTACAAGCCCTGAGAAAATAGGTATAGCATATCATGCATTTTCATTGGGAATTACTGATTTTGTCCTTTCAGATATAAGCTCCAATACTGTAACTTTAGGTGTTGCAGCTGGAAAACTTGTTGGGGCCATAGATGCATGCATTTTTGCTCCGGGGTTGCACCATGGGCCTCTGGATGTTAGCTCTCTAAGGGCTGTAGATGCAGGAACATTGAGTGCCAATGAAGCCTTTATGCAATCCGGTGTGCTCAGCAACACTCCATTCTCAAGCAAGAAAGAGCTTGTTATTGCTGCTGGATATAATAATCCAGGTGCTCTCCTTGCACTTGATAGCATAGCACTGTTTGCTTCAATGGAGATTATGGGTATTCAGCTTTTACTTAAGGATCGCGGATCAGTTGGAGAAATTATAATCGAAGGGTCTGTGGGTGAGATCCCATATGTTGTAGAAAGGATAGAGAAACACCTTAGTGTAAAGGTTCATGTGCTTGACAGATGGAGTGCTGCAATAGGCTGTGCTGAGATAGCACGTGATATATATGAAGGCACAAGGGATATCCTTGGACTAAACGTAAATTACAAAAAACCCTGATACTTCTCCAATTTAATTCGGGATTTATGTATTTATTTGTATAATTATTATTTGTATAATTATTATTGTTATTATTTGTATAATTATTTGACAATGTGTTATATTTGTATTGTCAGATTAAAAACCCATTCAATGATCAACTCTTTATACACTTCCCTTCAATGTAGATAACAGAGACACCTTTTGTTTTAAGTTCTTCTTTTATTATGTTACTGAGCATATCTTTTGCACTGTCCATGTCTTTTGAGGCAATATATCTGTCAATATCAATAAGTATTGTATCTGGTACAAGTGCAGTGACAACATGCAGCAGGTCCGGGCTCTCTTGTCCGCCAGTCATTGCAGCTATATGATTGCGAAGTACTATCACAAGCACATCAAATCCACCACTTACTGCATTTATAAGTCCGATTATACCTGAATGTGCCAGCCCGAAGTCCCCTATGACAGCAATCCTCTTTTGTGGGAAGCCACAGGCTGTGGCGATACTCCCTCCCAATGAGAAACCTGTGTCAACAGCCTTGAGTGGTTCGGGTGCAGTGCGTATGGAGCAGCCCATATCACCAGCAACGGGTATTATGTCATGCAGCACATTGTATAGCGACATGAAGGGACAGTCACTACAGATGGGTCTTGCACCCCTGGTAGCTATGGTCTGCATATCTGTGTACTTTGAGACCTTATCCATGCCAATGTTCTCAAGGGCGAATTCTATATGTTCTTTTTCTATTATGCCTACAGGCAAATGACCACTTTTTTTACCATGGACCTTTTCAAGGTTACATGTATCTATATATGATTCTATGAAAGCCTCGCTTTCTTCAACAACAAGTATGCATTCATGTTTATCGATAAACTGTTTGATAATGTTTTTTGGCAGTGGTGTTACAAGACCAAGGGCAAGATGAGAGCAGTCCGAATACACCAGTTGCGTGGATAGTACTTCATCCACTTTTGATGAGGGATAGCCTGATGATATTATTCCGACCTTTTTCCCGCTTATTGATACACGATTGAACCGGGAGTTTTCAGCTTCATGCATCATCAGGGGTTCTGTGAAGATGTGGAAGCGCTGATGCTTCCCGTGCATGGTATACTTCCACATTTCCCTGTCAAACTTCTTCCCCGGGGTTTGGGTTCCTTTTTTTCCATTTACTGTCCTTATGATTCTCCTTATGCACTGTTCAGCTTTTTCCAGCCTGTCAGTTATACGCATAATTACAGGACCTCCTGTCTCTTCACAAAGAGCGAATGCCCTGTTCAGTGCGTCGTAAGCATCCTGCGGGGTGGCGGGGTCAAAGACCGCGGTCTCAGCCATTGCTCCGTAGAACCTGGAATCCTGCTCGTTCTGTGATGCCTTTGCTCCTGGATCGTCCCCGGCAAGTATTACAAGTCCAGAACCGATGGTGTGCATCATTGCTGTCATAAGGGGGTCTGCAAGCACGTTCATCCCGACATGTTTGACCAGCACCATGGACCTGCGACCGGTTGCAGAGGCTCCAAGTGCAGCCTCAAGGGCCGCTTTTTCATTAGTGAACCAGTGGATCTGGTAAAAGCCGGAATCCTTTTCCTTGAAAAAGAGGTCCGCCACTGCAGTAATGGGGTATCCGGCAACTGCAGTAATGAACCTTACATCGCTGTCGACAGCTGCAAGATGGATTGCTTCAAGGCCGGTGATCTCCTTGTCAATTGTCATATTCTTAATTTCTTACTGCGTTATTAATCAAAGCTGTGCATCCATTATAACCGATTCATCAGGCCTTGCAAACCATGCAAGTGCAGCCAGTGAACCGATGATACCGTTACCGTCAAGCCAGATTTCAATGCCGTTGTCCTTTGCACTCTGCAGTGCATATTCCTTTGTAAGCTCCCTGCTGCGGCATTGTTTGCTGTAATCATTCATCTTCTTCGCATCAAAGTCAGAGAGCACAACCATGCCCGTCTCATCAGAAACACTGTATTTCAGGAGTGCTGCCTTTATGCTCTCAAGTAGCTCCTGCTTCGCATCATCGTTCACACATCCGAATTCCAGCACTGTGGAAACACAGTTCTGTGTCTTTGTCGACACCGGGAAAAGCTGTACAAGTGAGTGTGAAAGATAAACAGACTCGTTGCAGTCCAGTTCCTTTGCCATGTTATGTGTAAGTGTCCAAGTGGCTCCTTCTTCCCTTGTATCGGTGTCATCGATGCCAATGAGCACTCTCTCTCTTTTAGGGACTACGATGGTACCTTTTGCAGCTCTACCGCCACCCGATTCTGTATAGTTACAGCACAGCACACCCTGGGCGAATGCTCTGCATCTGGTTGCACCGACACCTCCTCCTCCAAGTCCGGCATATGTTATGTGGACTTCTTCTCCTTTCACGACCACAGCTTCAATTCCTGCAGCAGCCTGGGAGGGCTTAAGCTCAAGGGTGGATGTACCGGTCTTTACGCTGTAGCGTATCATGTTACCGATGGAACGTGTCTTGATGATTAGCGGGGAGTGTGAATAATGGAACTTGGACCATGAAGCACCACCATAACAATTGGTATGCTCAATGATCTCTGCATAATCACTGTTGCTGTCGCATATTGCATATATGCCCCTGTATGGAGTGGTATAGGGGTCATTGAGTTCTATATCTTTCATTTGGTTGTTAATTGCCGGTCAATAGTTTAAATGTTTTGTTTGTAGCTTCAATGCAGTTATTCCCGGACAACGGCAAAATACCGAAATTTCCGACAATAGACCTTCACATGCTCGCAATCATCGGTGTGGCCTTGATATTCAGGAGACAGGAGTGATAGGAGTCAGTCTTATTGGTTTAAATTAGATGAGTTTCAACCAAATTTTATGTAAATGATCCACTTACATGATGACAATACCTCAGAAAAAGAATTCAATTAAGATCAATGCTGAAAGATACTATCTGACGTAGCCCTCATCCTTCAGACTAACATACCTCCCTTCGCCGATAACCACATGATCCAGTACATCGATACCAAGCAATTTTCCACCTTCTACGAGTTTCTCGGTCACAGAGACATCCTCTCTACTGGGCGTGGGGTCGCCGGATGGATGATTATGCGAGAGTATGACCGATGCACACGACTCCATGAGGGCGGTTTTGAATACTTCCCGGGGATGGACTATGTTTGCATTCAGGCTGCCTATTGATACTATCTCCTCTCTAAGGACCTGATTTTTAGTATCAAGGAGCAGTGCAACAAGCTTTTCTCTTTTGTGTTCGCGCATCCGGGGATACAGAAGTGAATAAACATCAGATGGTGATCTGATCTTTCTTTTTGGTCCATCTGTGTAACCTTCAAGTTTGCGGGCAAGTTCGAAAACAGCTGCAATCTGCGCTGCTTTTGCGGCACCGATGCCATGTATCTGCATAAGTTTTGAAATATTGGCCTGGCTTAGCTGCTTGATATTGTATTCGGAAAATATGCGACTACACATGTTGATCACGTTCTCTTTCTGTGACCCTGTTCTTAGTATTATTGCCAGCAGCTCGGCGTTTGAAAGGGCTTCAGGTCCATATTTAAGCAACCTTTCACGGGGCCTTTCAGCATCAGGCATGTCATGTATACGTATTTTGTACTCTATCATATTAGCTCATTACACAGGCTACAATATTTGTGCAATATAAATTCATCGTAATTGTTTTATTATAAAAAATTGCAAATCTAAAAGGGCCAAGTTAGCTTTTTTATTGCCTGCGGTGTGTTCTTATATTATAAGCCCGCATAGTCGCTTTACATGAAAGTTATTTGTGTTGCAGGGTACAAGAACTCAGGAAAGACCACTCTGGTTACGCGTCTTGTTGGATCACTTTCTAAAAAGGGCCGTGTTGGTACTGTTAAGCAGATGGTTCATCATCGTTTCAATCCGGCGCAGACGGACACGGGCAGGCACTTTGATGCAGGGGCAGAAGTCGTTGCTGCAATAACAGCCACAGAGCTTGTAACAATAAAAAGAAACCCTGGGATAGAAGATGCACTGAATGAGCTTACAGGCAGTGGTGTAGAATTTGTGCTCGTTGAAGGTGGAAGGAGCAGTGATCTTCCAAAGTTATTCCTTGGTATGGTCGCAGAGGGCGATGAGGTTACGAATATAATCGTTCATCTGCCTGTAAGGTCCAACTGGGACATTGACCATTTGGTCAGGCTTATTCTTGACCAGCCCGACTGGTCTCCTTGATTATCCCAATATGACGATGAAATTTAAGGCCGGGATATGGATTACATTTATCTATCATAACAAAAAACATTAAAAATGTAGACTCATCTGTTTTTGAGTCCCATACGCTCGTCTATTTCTTCTGCTATTATTTCCAGTTCCTGGAATATACGCTCAGAATCCTTCTTCATTTCCTGAACTGCGGCCTTCAGACTTCCTCCGCGAAGATAGAGTGCCCTTTTTTGTCTGTATATTAATCCGGAAGTTATAAGGTTCCGTATGTGGTGGTTTACTCTTGACGGGTTAACTTCCAGATTGTCTGCTATTGTATCTGATGAAACCTTTTCTTCCTTTTCAGACAGCTGCTGTAGCAGATCAAGTATTATCTGGGTTGCAATGTTCTCAGTATCTCTTCCGGGGGATAATCCAAAACTGTTACACAACCATCTGACATCTTCTTCCAGTTTTTTTTCTCTGGGTTTTTCCAGGTTTATCAGGATTATCTGCTGCGGCATAAGTTCCATCTATTATATTTAATCTATATATAGTTATCTAATTTTGTAGATATCATTTCTACAAAAAGGAAAACAATACTATATAATGCAATAGTTATATATAGTAGTTTAACATTATAGTTGCTCAGTTGACCGGTGTTCTATCCGGCTATATGATTGGAGGAAATAAACAATGATTATCAGGCCAATTGGTGAAAGAATATTGCTTAAATCTATCAAAAAAGCAGAAGTGACAGAAAGTGGAATATATATTCCAGACTCTGCCCAGGAAGAGAAGAAAGAAGGGGTAGTCGTTGCTGTTGGGACTTTTGAAGACGGAAAGGAACTACCATTAAAACCAGGTGATCATGTGATCTATGGTGGCTACAAAAGCGATGACATCGACATGGATGGAGAATTACACATGTTCGTCGATTTCAAGGACGTATTAGCAGTAGTTGAAGAATAAAAGGGAATTTGAGGGATAAATTATGTCAAAACAGATAATGTTCGATGAGGATGCACGCAAATCTTTGATGAGTGGTGTGGATAAGGTTGCAAATACTGTTAAGATCACACTGGGTCCCAAAGGCCGCAATGTTGTACTTGACAAGACCGGAAATCCTGTTGTTACCAATGATGGTGTAACCATTGCCAAGGAGATAGAGCTTAAAGACAAGTTCGAGAACATGGGTGCAAAACTGGTTAAAGAAGTTGCGTCAAGGACCCAGGATAACACAGGAGATGGAACAACAACCGCAACCTTGCTTGCACAGTCAATGATAAGGGAAGGCCTGAAAAACATAAGTGCAGGTGCAAACCCCATAGATGTCAAGAAAGGTATTGAAAAAGCAACCTCAAAGGTCGTTGCACAGTTTAAGGAAAAGAGCCAGGATGTCAGGGATAAGGAAAAGGTCCTTCAGGTTGCAACAATTTCCGCTAACAATGATGAGGTAATTGGTTCCTTGATATCTGATGCAATGGAAAAGGTGGGTTACAATGGTGTTATCACAGTAGAGGATTCCAAATCAATGGAAACACATCTCGATGTTGTTGAAGGGATGCAGTTTGATCGTGGATTTGTTTCTCCTTACATGGCAACTGACCATGAGAAGATGACATGTGAGTTCGAAGATCCTTATATCCTTATAACTGACCGCAAGATAAGTACCATGAACCAGATTATTCCGGTACTTGAGAAAGTAGCCAAGGAAGGCAGACCACTCATAATGATAGCAAAGGATGTTGAAGGCGATGCACAGGCTGCACTCATATTGAACATTATCCGTGGATCACTGCGTGTGTGTGCTGTAAAGGCACCAGGATTTGGTGATGATCAAAAAGAGATGCTTGAGGACATAGCTGTTCTGACTGGTGGAATGGTGATCAGTGAAGATAAAGGAATGAAGATAGAGGAATTTGCAGAACATATGCTGGGAACTGCACGCAAAGTGAATGTCGATAAGAACAAGACCACTGTCATTGAAGGCAAGGGCAAAAAAGCTGAAATTGAGAGTAGAATGAAACTCATTGATTCCCAGGTTAATGTTACAGACTCAGACTACAAGAAAAAAGAGCTTAAGAAACGTCTTGCAAAACTTGGTGGTGGTGTAGCTGTTATCAAAGTGGGTGCAGCAACCGAGACAGAGCTCAAGGAAAAGAAGATGAGGATCGACGATGCACTGAATGCAACAAAAGCTGCAGTTGAGGAAGGTGTGATAACAGGTGGAGGAATTTCTCTGTTCCGTGCAACTTCAGTGCTTGAGGATACAGAACTGGAGGGCGAGGAGAACATTGGACTTATGATAGTCAAGCGTTCACTTGAGGAACCACTACGTCAGATTGCACAAAATGCAGGAAGAGAAGGTTCAGAGGTTGTGGCTCAGATAAGATCAGAGCCAAATGAGCAGTATGGTTATAATGCTAAGAAGGACTGCTTTGAGGACCTCTTCGAAGCTGGCGTGATAGATCCTACTAAGGTTGTAAGGAGTGGGTTGCAGAATGCTGCATCCATTGCAGGTATGATACTTACGACCGAAGCAGTGGTAGCAGAATTTGATGATGAGAAGGATGATAAGACATCAGCGATCATAATCTGATCGCCTTCTCTTATTTGTTGAATGGGAAGATTGTTGTGCTTACTTGTGGGAGGTGAATGTTTAAGGTAAGGACTAAGAATAGAAACGAATGATTCAAAAAAGTCAGCATCTTTGAAAGAGAAAGAAATAAGTTAAGATCCATGAACAAAAAAGAGTGATACTATGAGATCTGGTATGACAAAAGTAACCCCTTCAAGAGGAGGATTATGGAATCCAATGGTTGAGGTAGTGCAGATGCAGGATATGCTGAACAATATATTCAAAGAAAGAGGTTTTGGGGAGAGGTGGTCTGAGTCCGGAATACTTGCCCCACTTGTGGATGTTAAGGATGAAGGCTCCGAAATTCTTGTAACGACTGATCTCCCTGGTGTTGAGAAAAGCGATGTAGACATCGATGTCAGTGAAAGTATGCTGATAATATCTGCACAACGCAGTGAAAACAACGAGGAAAAAGAAGAAGGCTATCTGCGTCGTGAAAGGACATATAGCTCGTTCTCAAGAACGGTCACCCTTCCAGAATCTGTAACTACCGAAGGTGCAAAGGCAAAGCTTGAGAACGGTGTGCTTACCGTTACCTTGCCAAAGTTGCAGATAGAGGAAAAGAAGAAGATACTGATCGAATGATCAGCTGCTTGAAGTCCGGAATGCCTATGTGTCCCTTAGTTGCTAAAAGGGATACTGATAATTCTTTTTTATGCTTGTTCCAGTGGGCATGTCCTTGGGAATTATCAGCTTATACTTTTAAAGATACAAAAAGAATATAAGTAGAACGTTCAAATTACAAATAAAGGTAAATGGGATGTAATTTACAGGGGAGTTTATCGATATGGATCTTAATAGTTTCACACAGAAAGCCCAGGAAGCTGTCCAGGGCACAGGTACGATTGCTGCAAGGTACAGGAATCAGCAGATAGATTGTGGTCATTTGTTGCTTGCAATGCTGGAGCAGAGTGGTGGACTTGTGACCACTCTATTGAAAAATATGGATGCTCCTGTTGACCGCATAAAACAAAAGACAGAGTCACACCTGGAAAGTCTGCCTCAGGTATCAGGGCCTGGGGGTGAACAGGTCTATATGACACAGACCATGCGGCGTGTGCTGGATACTGCTGTGCAGGAAGCTGGAAAGATGAAGGATGAATATGTTAGTGTTGAACATCTCATGCTTGCAATTGTATCAGAGAAGGACAGTCACTGTGGTAAAATCCTTGCTGGTGAGGGTGTTACCCGTGAAAGGTTGCTTGAGGCTATAAAAAATGTAAGGGGAGGGAGAAGAATAACCTCAGAGAATCCTGAAGACACTATGGAACCGCTAAAGAAGTATGGAATTGACTTCACCGAACTTGCAGCACAGGGAAAGCTGGATCCTGTAATTGGCAGGGACCAGGAAATAAGACACACAACTGAGATACTTTCCCGTCGCAGGAAGAACAATCCTGTTCTGATAGGCGAGGCAGGTGTTGGTAAGACTGCTATAGTTGAGGGTCTTGCGCAGCGTATTGCCAAAAAGGATGTACCGGATGCAATGAAGGAGAAGCGCATAATTGCCCTTGACATGGGTGCACTTATCGCGGGTGCTAAATTCAGGGGCGAGTTCGAAGAGCGGCTTAAGGCAGTTCTCAAAGAGGTTGGGGATTCAGAAGGTCAGATAATTCTATTCATTGATGAGATACATACGATCGTTGGTGCGGGTGCAACAGAAGGGTCAATGGATGCGGGTAATCTCTTAAAACCGATGCTTGCCAGAGGTGAGCTCCATTGCATAGGCGCCACAACCATTGATGAATATCGCAAGCATATAGAAAAGGATGCAGCTCTTGAGCGAAGGTTCCTTCCGGTGCTGGTGGAGCAGCCAACTGTGGAGGATACTATTTCCATATTGAGGGGACTGAAAGAGAAATATGAGGTGCACCATGGGGTGCGACTTAAGGACTCTGCTTTGGTTGCAGCTGCAGTAATGAGCAACCGTTATATAGCAGACAGGTTCCTTCCAGACAAAGCCATCGATCTTGTGGATGAGGCTGCTGCAAAGAAGAGGACTGCAATTGATAGTAAGCCTGCTGAACTGGATGAGGCAGATCGTAAGATAATGCAACTTGAGATCGAAAGAGAGGCCTTGAAAAAAGAGAAGGATCCAGCTTCAAAGGAACGCCTTGAAGCCCTGGAGAAGGAGCTTGCTGACATCAGGGCTGAATCCGATGCCCTGAGAGCCAGATGGGATCGTGAGAAAGAGGCTATTACCAAGCTCAGTTCTCTTAAACAACAGATAGAGGATACTAAGGTTCAGCTTGAGCTTGCCGAGAATGACAATAATCTTGAACTTGCCTCCAGATTGAAATATGGAACGCTCATCCCGCTACAACATGAATATGTAGAAGAGGAAAAACAACTTAAGGATATGCAGGGCGAAATGCTCCTGAATGAGGAGGTTGGTGAGGAGGATATTGCCGAGGTTGTAAGTCACTGGACCCATATACCTGTTACAAGGCTTATGGAAGGTCAACGTGAAAAACTTGTCCACTTTGAAGAAAACCTTCATAATAGGATCATTGGTCAGGAGGAGGCTGTCAAAGCAGTAGCAGATGCGGTCATACGTAATTACGCAGGTATCAAGGACCCCCGGCGTCCAATTGGAAGTTTCATATTCCTTGGACCAACTGGTGTGGGTAAGACCGAACTTGTAAAGGCACTTGCAGCTGAACTATTTGATGATGAGAACAATATGGTACGCATCGACATGTCAGAATACATGGAAAAACACACAGTTGCCAGGATGATCGGTGCTCCTCCGGGGTATGTGGGACATGAGGAAGGTGGTCAGCTTACAGAAGCTGTACGTAGAAGGCCATACTCGGTTGTACTCTTTGATGAAATTGAAAAAGCTCATCCCGATGTATTCAATGTCATGTTACAAATACTTGATGATGGAAGACTTACTGATTCAAAGGGCAGGACAGTTGATTTTAAGAACGTCCTTATCATCATGACTTCAAACATATTTGGAGGGGACCTCACTGAACTTCTCAGATCAGGTGAAGAATTATCCCGGGCAGAACAGGGATTTCCTGATCAGAGCGCAAGAGGTGGAAAGACAATTGACTATACAACTCTCCAGGTACGTGCAATGTCAGAACTTGGCAAGTATTTCAGGCCAGAGTTCCTCAACCGTATTGATGAGATCGCCATTTTCCATTCCCTGAAGCCACAGGAACTTGTGAGGATCGTTGATATAAAGGTAGCCGATCTCATTGAAAGGCTCAGAGATAAACGTATAGGTCTTAAGATCAGTGACAGTGCAAAAGAATACCTTGCAAGGGTTGGGTACAGCGAGACATTTGGTGCAAGACCGCTGAAGAGGGTAATCCAGAACGAGCTCGAGACAAAAATGGCCAAACTCATAGTATCTGGAGAAATTACAGAAGGCTCTAATGTATACGTTGATAACGAGGGTGATGAATTACTGGTCAGTGTCAGTTCATCATAACAATCCTATGATGGGTAAAAGTGTCTATAATCCAAACATGGAAAGCCACATAATCGGCTGCTGAGAAGGCGCCGGTTACCCTTCTTTGTTTTTTGATTTGTGTTAAAGGTTAATATCGACTTTTTCCCCAATTTCCCAGAGTTCGTAGAATTTATCTTTCAGTTTGAATGCATATTCCTTATCATAAACCTTTAATTCGCCAAACGTCATTTTTGGATCAATGGGATCAGGGATTGGTATGTGGGTGATATAGCCATCGATTACTATGAAGTCATGTTCACAGGTGAGTATCCTTATATCGATATTCTTTTTTATCATTGTTCTTAGCA
This sequence comes from Methanosarcinaceae archaeon, assembly GCA_003565715.1. GTDB lineage: Archaea > Halobacteriota > Methanosarcinia > Methanosarcinales > Methanosarcinaceae > Methanolobus. The sequence continues at coordinate 10,497 of PXAV01000101.1, read as the reverse complement.
TAAGGTCCTGTATCTGTTCGAATTTTTCCTTAAGTCCCATCATAAAGATTTCTTTCGGAACTATGGTTTTTATCTTTATTCCCTTTTCTGCAGCTTTGACGAATTCTTCAATAACCGTTGGTATGAGCGTTTTTGTATCGATGATATCCGGGTTTTGCAATATATTGGATATACTTCCGGGCTTAACGTATAGTATCTCATTTTCGGTTTCATCAAGCATGTGTTTTATGTTCTTGAGGATATCCTCTTCTCCTATAAGGGTGGACCAGAACTGGATCTCTGTATGGTCAGGATGTGCAATATCTGAGAACTTTGTTTCCAGTTCCCAAACCCTCGACTTAAAATCCCCAAGTTCATTCATAGTCTCTTCTTCTTTTTTTCTGTATAAACTATTCAAGGCTATCGATGGTTTCACTGCTTTGTATCTTCTTGGGCGTGACCTCTGAAACTCTACAAATCCCATATTGTTAAGGTTTGATAATACTTCGTATATTTTCCCAACTGGTACGTCTGATCTACGTGAAAGTTCCTGTGCACCACATATGCCTTCTTTTAACAACTTTACATATGCACCGGCCTCATATTTAGTAAGACCCAGATCTTTTAATGCTCTTTCAGTATCCATAATCTCACATTTTTTCCATATTATTACTGCATATCTTTATGGAAGATAAAAATCATAAGCTATTATTTTTACCTGCTACTGATAGATTCTCAGGCTCGTAAAAAAGATCACATGAAAATTTAAGTCTTCTAAATACTTAATGTGGTTTAAGTATATATAAAAGAATACAAGATCATATGTTTAACTCCAAATGGGTGAAGTCCACCCTTATAGGGTGGTATCTGATCTTAATAGTTTTTGGTCCATACTTCAAAATGGGCTTGTGGATGTTCACATGCAGGACATTCATCAGGTGCTTCGCTACCTTCATGGATATATCCACAGTTTCGGCATTTCCATCTGATATCTGAGTCCTTTGCAAACACAGTCCCATTATCTATGTTCGCTGCAAGTGCACGGAATCTATCCTCATGTCCAATCTCTGCAATTGCTATATTTCTAAAAACATCCGCTATTTCTGGGAAACTCTCTTCATCCGCAACTTTGGCAAACCCGGGGTACATCTCAGAATGCTCATGTTTCTCTCCCTGTGCAGCTGCTATCAGATTCTTTTTTGTGTCTGATATTATTCCTGCAGGGAAAGGGGCTTCTATCATTACCTCGCCACCTTCAAGGAACTTGAAAAGCCTCTTAGCATGCTCTTTTTCATTATCTGCTGTCTCTTGAAAGATAGCAGATATCTGTTCATATCCTTCCTTCTTTGCAACAGAGGCGAAATAGCTATATCTGTTCCTTGCCTGAGACTCACCAGCAAAAGCTGTGAGAAGATTTTTTTCAGTCTGTGTTCCTTTTATTGATACCATTATTTCTCACTTTGGGTTTGTACGTTAACCATATTCTAAAATTCAGTTCTCGCTATCTTGTTATTCATTTATGATAATCTTTTTGCTAAGGGCTGTATTTCATAGCAGTTTGCTGTGCAAAAAGCATATCTGTAAAAGGATATAGAGTTGTGTTTGTAAAAAGGTATTTTGTTATTTTTTGGTGTGTAAGCTATAATATTATCAGTAATACACGTTTCATATCGGAGCCTGTCTATTTATAGAAAAACTTATCTACTAATAAATCAGTACAGTTTCTGCTTACCATCAGCTGCATATAAGTGTAGTTAGTACCACCTAGGCAAGAGGCATCCTGTCTATGGATGTCTCAAAGCTTAGTAAAATAATTAGAAATCCAATATGGAAATGAAAGACTTACAAACGTAGAAGGTCCTGTATACTATATCTTGGTTTGATGTATTGTTTTTAACCTTTCTTTGGTTTATTTTGGGGTAAAATCCTTAAATATTAAAAATACAATCTGAGCAAGAATAAAACAACTTATACAGGGTTTTAATTCAAATCATTTATTCGAGGTGCTTATTATCAAGAACTTCTTTGAAAAGCTGGGAGTATTTGTAGAAGATAATACAGTACCTATTACTCTTATAGTAATGCTTCTGATTATAATCTCATTTCAGGGTGCCCAACTTATCGAGATGTCCTCTGGCACGGATACCTTTGTAGACAGGGATTCAAGGTTGTATCAGGACTTTGAGCATCTTTATCTGGATCTTTTTGGTGTTGAATCGATCGTTGTCATGGTTGAAGGTAGTGACATAAGAAACCCTGAACTTATCAATGCCTTTGACCGTGCGCATGATTCTGTGCAAAAGATACCAGGTGTTGTAGATGTAACCTCTCCCTCAGGTGTTATGAAAGCTGTCAATTTCCAGATGACAGGCAGGAACAAGGTTCCTGATGACAAAGCAATTATCAATGAGATAATGGATTCACACATGCCATTTTCTGTAATACCCGACAGTACACATGCTGTGATGTATGTTATGATAGAGGCCACATCTTCTGAGACAACAATGGAAGAGATCCTCAGGGAAACCGAGGTATCCATACAGCTTGCAGAATTTCCCCCGGACTACAGGATAATAGTAACTGGTGAACCAGCTTTTGCTATTGCTATGAACGATGAGATGAACAGAAGCATTGGGACGTTGCTGATGATATCTGTGATTCTGATGGTGGCTGTCCTTTATGTCGTGTTTAGGCATGTGAGGTGGAGGTTACTCCCTCTTCCAATAGTCCTTGTTGGTATTATCTTCACATTTGGAGCCATGGGCGCCCTGGGGATTCCAATGTCAATGGTCTCAATGGCAGCTTTTCCTGTACTTATCGGTATTGGTATAGACTATGCTATACAATTCCACAATCGTATAGAGGAGGAACTTGAACGTGGGGAGACCGAAGAGGAGGCCATCATTGAAACAATTAAACATATAGGGCCTGCTGTTCTCATAGCACTTATCATAACAACACTTGGCTTCTTCTCTTTGTTCACATCATCTGTTCCAATGATCAGGGATTTTGGAACACTGCTTATCATAGGGATCATAATGTGTTTTATATCTTCACTGTTTCTGGGAGTCACTGTTATCTATGGATTGCATAAGCTTTCAACCAAAGGGACACTAAGTAACCTGGGCCTTAAAAGAAAGAATCATGAAAAGATAACTTCCTGGAAAGATCATAGGGGAGCTACAAAAAAGAACCACGAACCTGATAAATTAGAAAAAACTTTAAAGTCAATAGCTACTTTCTCCATGAAAAATCCCCTGATTATCCTGCCGATTGCATTTGTTCTGTGCCTTGGGGGTATATATGCAGATTCAATGGTACCTCTTCAGACCGATGTTGAAACATTTGTGCCACAGGATATGCCTGCACTCATTGACATTAAATATATGGGGGATACCCTTGGTGCAAGCGATGAGCTGAACCTGATAATAATGACAGATGACATAGCAGATCCAGCTATTTTGAAATGGATAGACAGATTTTCAGAACATGAGGTCAGGTACCGTGACAACATATATGCATCTTCCAGCATTGTGGATATCGTAAAAGATGTCAATGGTGGTCATATACCAGAAAGCTCATCAGAAGTTGCTGCAGTATATGAGGATCTTCCCCAGTCAGAAAAAGATTCATTTATCCACGGAAATACCATCCTTTTATTGAATTTTAATATTGGGAATGCCATGGATGATCTGGGACTTGAAGGGATAGAGGTGCTTTCTGATATTGTGAAAGACGATATCCTGTGGATGCCCCCGCCTCCGGATACCAGTGTGACTATTACAGGTCACTCTGTGATATTCGTTGAGGTTATATCTGCATTAACTTCAGGCAGAATATTTATGACCATGTTTGGAATACTTCTTGTTTTCTTTGGACTTCTTGTTATATACAGAGATCTTATAAAAGCGGTTACACCTGTGGTCACAATGTTTATTGTGGTTGGCTTATCCGGGGGGCTTATGTACTATACAGGGATCGAGTACACACCAATGACTGCAACACTTGGGGCGCTTATACTTGGTGTTGGATCAGAATATGCCATACTGATGATGGAGCGCTATTTTGAGGAAAGGGAAAAAGGTGCATCTCCTGAAGCAGCGATGCAGGAAGCAAGTGCTAAGATAGGAAAGGCCATTGTAACATCAGGTATGACGACAGTATTTGGTTTTTCAGCTTTGATAGCTTCCCCTTTTATAATAACGAGTAATTTTGGCACGGTCACTGTGCTCCTTGTACTTATGGCACTGCTTGCAACCTTTGTTATTCTCCCTCCTTTGATAGTATCACTTGATAAGTATCAGGAAAAAATAAAACGATCAATGGATATGAATAAATATAATTTATATGTTGAAGAGGGAATTTTGAATAAGACCAAGGAGGCTATTGGTAAATGATTTTTAACAATGCTAATGTATCAGGCTACAAATATACTAGATATATCATTCTCCTCTTGCTATGTATCCTGCTGACAGTTGCTTTTGCAGAGGTCGGATCTTGTGCATCCTCAAAAGATTACCTCCCTCCTGGTTATGGATATACAAGCAATTTCTATCAGGCCTATGGTGAGCCAGATATCCATGCAACTGTGCTTGGCGATACAGAATTCCGGCGTGGTGAAACTGTGAACCTGCAGGTGGTGCTTTCAAACAGGGGTGTTCTTCATGGTTTTAAGCCAGTAAAGGATGCTGGTAAATCCTCCGGGATGCAGGAAATGGCTCTCAGGGAGCTACAACACGAGTCTTTGAGAACGACTGCATTCGGTGTCAAAGCAACTCTTGTATCACCAACAGATATGATAGAAGTAGATCCAAAAATGGACAGTCACACAATTGAGATGCTTGCGCCCGGGGTTCTGCTGGATGATCCACTGCTTTTCACAATAAAAATTTCTAACAATATTCCTGCAGGCATGTATATTCTGGATCTCCCCCTTATGTATGAGTATAGAAAAGATGTACGCATGACCGGGGGCAGAACTATAGCACTTGGTCTTCCTGAACTTGACCATGCTGTTTATTATGAAAGTATTGAAACTACTCTGCAAATACCGGTATTTGTAAAGCCACAGGCAAAATTTGAGGTTACTGATATTTCAGGTTTCCTTGTGTCGGGGGATACAGGTACTGTGGATATTACATATACAAATGTTGGTGAAATTGCTGCACAGGATGCTATTGCAAGGGTAATTGTGATGAAGCCCTTAAGCGTTGAACGCTCAACAAGAAGCCTTGGGAAAATGCAGCCTGGTGAGAGCAAGACGGCATCCTTCAATATAGGTTCTGATAGGGATGCGGTCGAAAAGATCTACGTTGTTAACAGTGAAATACGGTATCTGGATGAAAGAATGGAATATGCTTTTTCTGATAATATGAAGGCGAATGTCAATCTTATACCGCCAGAAAGAAAGTTAAACATCACAGGGCTCGCTCTGGCGGGTATTGTGTTTGTACTTACAGTTTTGATAATTAAGAATAGAAGGAATAAAGATCAAAAATGACTTATGAGGGATATTCATGATCATGAAAACATATCTAAAACCAGTGCTACTGGTATATGCAGTCCTAGGTCTGCTCTTTGTATTACCTGCTGGCGCTGAACCTATTACAATGGGTATCCAGCCTCCTGAACACTTTAATTTTGGTGATAACTTTTATACGGTATATGGAGGACCCAATGTGACTGCAACCCTTGTTGGGAATAATGAATACTCAAGGGGTGATGAGGTGTCACTTGCTGTCAATCTTATGAACAGGGGTGTTATAACTGGTTTCAGATCAGAGAGGAATGCAGATGACACAGTTGAGGCTAGATTGCAGAGAACTGAAATGGGCTATGAGGCACAAAGAACAACTGCCATTGGTATTTCCACTATCCTTGTTTCTGATAGTCCATATATAAGGGTAAAATCAGGCCCTCAGGAAGCTGGCAGCCTTGCTTCCGGAGACCAGACATCAGAACCTATACAATTCAACATTGAAGTATCAAAGAATGCTCCTGCAGGGGAATACTCTCTTGATCTGGATCTGTACTATGGTTACCAGAAGAATGTACAGGTAAGTGGGGATGATGTTACAGACAGTGGTATTACCAATATGGAAGTTGGATTGTGGTATGCTGCTGGTCATCAGGCCGAAAATATAAAGGTTATTGTCAGGGAAGAGCCCAGGTTTGAGGTTGTGAATGTTACCAGTGAGCTTGTTCCTGGTCGTAACGGAATGATATATGTTACTTATATGAACAATGGTGAAGAAAAAGCAAAGGATGCTACAGTAAGGATAAGTGCAAAGGATCCTTTCAGCACCACAGATGATCAGTCATATATTGGCTCACTCGCCCCGGGGGAGACTGCAGAGGCTGTCTTCCGTCTTAGTGTGGATGATTCCGCCATTCCAAAACCATATGCAATAAACAGTGAGATAAGGTATGAGGATATGCGTGGACATAATCAGGTATCCGATATAATCAGGATAGAGACAGAAGTTGTCCCCTCATCAGGTATTGCTTCTATCTATATATCTCTGGCTTTTGTGCTTGTGGTTGCGGGTATTTCCCTGCTTGCTGCTAAAAAACTCTTGCAAGGGAATAATGAGGATTGATGATTCTCTTCTTCTTTGATAGAGGTTTGATAATTATGTTCTCTTAATTGGAAGGTGTCTATCTTGATATATAACAAGTTTGATATACCAGTTGTGCACATAATATGCACATCCGCATTATCAATTGTTCCGCAGGAGATGCCATAATGAATATCGAGGAAACACATAGATTAGGAAAAGAGCTCATAGAAATACTAAAAATAGATACTTCTCCGGTTGCAGTCCATCTGGTGAGGTCTGATGAAGAAATACCTGATGGAATACCTCGTATCGATGAAAATACAAGACATTGTCAGATGGTAGACAATGTAAGGAGGGTGGGTTCTCATTTCTATTCAGTACTTGAGGACCAGATGTGTAAAGGAGGGGCTGCTGTAATGGGGCTGACCGATATGAGCCCAAAGCTTAAAAGTGGTGAGGTATACTACAATTTGAAACACTTCCAGTCACTTGATTCTGCAAAGACAACAATGGAGAAGGTTCCTATGGTAGAAGCTAACTCTATAAAGGCCGTTATTTACTCTCCTCTTGAGAAAACAACATTCAAGCCTGATGTGATACTTATAATCACCACTCCTAAAAGGATAATGGAACTTTCACAGGCATTGCTCCACAGGTCAGGGGGCCGTGTTAATGCAGGTTTTGCTGGTAAGCAGAGTGTATGTGCAGATGGTGTTGCCTTCCCCTATATTACAGGTGAGGCAGGTGTGACAATTGGTTGCAGTGGAAGTAGAAAATACACAAATATACAGGATGAGGAAATGATAATGAGCATTCCTGCAGATATGCTCCCGGGTCTTGTTGAATCTGCAAAAATAATGTTTGGTACTTATGCCTGTTAATTTTCTTTACTCTTAACCTCTAACAAGGTTAAAAGAATATTTTTACTTCTATCCTTTCACTGTTCTTTACAACAGCTGGTACAATTAATTCAGTTTATCAAGCATGTTACATATACAAAAAAATGAAATGGATATTTTTTTAACTATCTGACCGGTTTATCCCTGGCCTTTTTCATTGGTCCACTCTGTATTTTTTCAAGTGCCTGTATCATTTTTTCCAGGTTAGTATAGGGTATTCCTGCTATCATTTCGTCATTCTGTATGTCCGTTGACCTGCGACAGCCAAAACAACCCATACTCATGTTCAGCCTGCCAGTGATGAGGGGAATGATCGTAGAATCCACGCATGTTGCCTGGAAAGCTGCCGTGCTGAAATCCTGTCTTCCTCCTTCAAAAAAGGTTGCAGCAGGAACCAGCCAGTAAAGGGTCTCGGGTAGATCGACCAAAACAACGACATCAGGCTCCATTCTGAAGTTTCTCAGCGGACCGACAAGTGTTGCATCTGTATTTTTATCTTCTATCTCATATCTTTGTTTTATCATATTTGCAGCTGCCTTTGCGGATTCGAACATGCCAATATTTGCATGGAAATCTCCTTCTTTGACTTTTATTGGCGTTGGCACCAGTCCAAGACTTGATGCACCCACAACACATGCATGCTTCTCAGCAGGTATCAGAAAACTTTCTCCTTTCCTTGCCCTCATTATGGATTGACAATGTCTTATTTTATCTGCAGGCTCTGTGAATTGTTCAGTAACACTTTCTCCTTGCTTTATTATTTTCACAGCCACGGGCTCATATCTAAGTCCAAGTATCTCTTTTAGCTTTTGTGCCATCTTCTCATTGTCCACATGATCACTTCCTGGTCTTCATATTATACATTAGCCTGGTGAGATATCTAGCTTTGTAATATGGTATGACACCAAAAAAAGTTACAAGACACGAATGTTTTTTACTTGAAATTCATTTGGTCTGCAGGTAATGTGATCTTTATTATTATGAATGTTGCTTTCTTATACTTTACATTGATGTGGTTTTTCTTATTTATTAGATATTATTTAGATTCTATTATTTCAAATTTGATTAGCTTATTTTGTTTGTGTATAAACAATGTATTTATGTGTATGTAGATGGTGCGTCACATCAGGTGGTATCTTCTTTAATGGGTACTAATGAATAAAGCAGCCACATGAGCTTTATTTTAGTCTATTTGTGTATTTTGGTTTAATGAAATGTATGCATGTTCTGTATATTTGGTGCATACACAAAAAATGGCATAGTTATATATACACAGATGCAGAGATACTTTTGGATATCTAGTTAATATGGGTGTAAATATGAATGTGATTATAGTAGGAGGATTTTTGAATAGTGGTAAAACAACTACTCTCATAAGGATTGGGAGGTACCTGACTGATAAAGGCTATAAGGTAGCTATCATTCTTAATGAACTGGGGGATGTGGGTATAGATGATAGCACTTTCAAGGGTTTAGGTTTAAATGTCAGTGAAATGACAAGCGGGTGTATCTGTTGTACGCTAAATATAAATATGAAGGCAACTCTTGTGGACCTTCAGAGCTCTTACGATCCAGACTTTGTCCTTGTGGAACCGTCTGGCCTTGCATTCCCTGACAGGATCAAGGAAAACATTGAACTTATGGACCTTGGGGATTCCGTCAAGGTTGCCCCGGTTATTACTCTTATTGCATGTGACCTTTTCAAGGACTTGATGAAATCTCTGAAAAACTATGCTATAGGGCAGATCGAGGGTTCTGATATCCTTGTCATCAATAAGTCCGACCTGGTGTCTTCTGCCCGGGCGTCTTTGATTGTTGACTCTGTACTGCAGCTAAATTCCAGGGCAAAGGTTTTTCCAATGTCTTCAGAAAAAGAGGACTCTGGATTTTTGAAATTAATGGAACTGACTGTTCCTTCTGTGGCAATTGAGGGTCAGAAACCCGAGACTTTGCCTTCATCAGCCCCTGTTACTTGCAAGAAGACTACAATTGTGCTCGACTATTCGGGGGATATTTCTGGCTAATCGTAGTTTGGTATTACCCCAAACTTTATAACTTAACTATTTATTTTTTTAAGTAAATATAAGTTTGCTTGATGTCTTTTTTATTTTAATTTTTTACTATACTTATTTATTTATTTTAATATATACTTTATTTTTATTTTTTTAGACTACCATTTCAGCTAAAATAGTTCTTCTTATGCTTTTGTAGCTTGCGATTTTTTTAAAATAGATCATTAAGTGCAGATACCATATAAATCTTTTATTTTTGGATAAAAGCCAAAAAAACCGATATATTTATATTGTATTAAAATCTACATTTTATTGTCTAACAGGAGGTGGACAAATGGATGCAATAATCATTGGAGGATTTTTAGGTAGTGGAAAGACCACTACAGTGATCAATATGGGAAAAGAACTTGCTCAAAGGGGTCACACTGTTGCAATAATAGTAAATGAGGTCGGAGAGGTTGGCATTGATGGGGACCTTATATCCAAGTATGGACTTGATACAAAAGAGATCACAAACGGTTGTATATGTTGTACACTAAAGCTGAACATGAAAGCAACTATCACGGAGTTATATAATTCCTACATGCCGGACTTTATCATTGTGGAACCATCCGGGATAGCATTTCCAAATGTTATTAAAAAAGATTTTGAGCTTATGAATTTCGGAGAGAACATAAAAGTATCTCCTTTAGTAACCTTAATAGATGGGAGTCGTTTTAAAGATATAATGAAGTCTGTGAAGGTCTATGCATTAAGGCAGATAGAAGATGCTGAAATACTTGCCATAAACAAGACAGACCTTGTTGATCCTATCATGGTCCCGATACTTGAGGAATCAATACAGCAACTAAATAATGAAGCCAAAGTTATCAAAATGTCTTCTGATCCAAATGATCCGGGTTTTCTGGAGCTTATGGAAATTGTAATACCACAAATAAATGGAACTGGAACTTCCTCTTCCGGATCAGAAAAGCCCCATGCTCTGCCAGAAAGCCCATTGATGCCTGAAGGCCAAGATAAAATGCAAAGAGCAGATGTTCAACATCG
>PXAV01000153.1 GCA_003565715.1 Methanosarcinaceae archaeon | reverse complement strand
TTGATGTTGTTGTGTCTCAGGCGGAGAGAAAAGAATCAACTGTTGATATCCGGGTGGAAATATTGGATAGCGATGGACAAATAGTTCCTAATGGTATAAAATTATTCAAGCCAACCTTTGAGTCAAGAACAGTATCCAGACAGTTCACACATGTTTTTAACGACGTCGGTGCTTACACAATAGTAGCAAGGATAGATCCCTCAGGAGAAGACTATGATGATATTAACAATGTCTTCTATAAAACAGTATATGTTATTCCACAACCAAAGGTACATCTTGTAACAACTGAACCTGGTTCTTTATTTGCAAATAACCTCAGAAACCTGTACCGTCTCAGCACCTCCGATTCAATATCCGGTATCAGGGATATAGATGAACAAAAAGCTGTCATACTGGACAATATACACTCTTTAAGCATAAGCGAAGATGAGGTGTCTGTTCTCAGGGAATTTGTAAGCAACGGCGGAGGACTCTACGTGGTTGGCGGAGACACCTCCTTTAATAAAGGTGACTATCTAAATTCTTCAATTGAAACCCTTCTCCCTGTGGTTTCAAGACCCAGTGAAACACTTGGGGAAAAATATGTGGTTTTGGTAGTTGACGTATCTTTGAGTACAAGCAGAGGTGGAGAGGAATATGTGACAGTAGGAAGAATACAGGATACTGCACCAACATGGCCGGCTATTGTAGAGAGTGCAAAGAATATAATCGGTAGTGAAGAGTTCAAAGATGTGACTTTAGGTCTAACTATACCAATTGTCAACTATGATGGTAATGTGCCTGAAAACATGCTACCGCTTGCTGTTCCTCAAAACGTGGATGTTTTTCAGGGATGGCTTGATGACATTCCAAATCCCGGGAGCGGTACAGCAAACCTTGACCTGGGTCTAAAAGAAGCTAAAGATATGCTGGATAGGTCAACAGATGATCCGGGCGCTTCAAAATCCATTATAATACTCAAGGACAGTGAAGACATAGACAACAGGGATTTCAGTGGTGCTATTGAAACGGGAAAAGAACTTGTAGATGAAGGCTACAATATTATCTACATACAAATAGAATCACGTACAGAAGGACAAATTAGCCCCGATGGGAATTATAAAGCTGAAGAGTTTATGACAAATATTGGTGCTCATGATAAATATATAGGTCCTGTTAGGGGTGTAGAAGGGATAAATCTTGCAGATCTCATATCAACTGATGATGATATCCCGGAGAGGGAGGAGTTTGAGGATACTTATTTTGAAGTGATCGAATTCAACCTGAATCATCCTATTACAAGGAATATGGATGTTTCAGGCAATATTACGGGGTATAATGATGTGACTCCAAAGCCGGGTTCTGAGAGGATACTTGTGACCAATACAGGTAAGAGTGTTCTTACTACATGGCGCTTTGGGCTTGGGAGGGTTGCTGCACTATCAACGGACAGTGGCTCAACTGGCTGGAGTAGTGATCTGTTTGCCAAAAACAAAAACCTTACATCAAGCACAGTAAACTGGGTCGTGGGAAATCCCCGGGAAGAAACAGGTGCTGTTGTGGAAGCACCTGACACATGGTATGGTACTCCTTCAAGGGTAGTGCTAACAATGTATGACCCGGGCATACCTATACTTAAGCTGAACGGGAACAATGTCGACCTATCTCTGATAGGTAACAATGTCTATGAAGCAATGGTAAGTCCCGGTAACATAGGTGTTCATTACCTTTCAGGTTATCCCATAGCAGTTAACTATGCACTGGAATACAGGGATGTTGGGCTTAATGAGGACATGCCGCGTCTTATTGGCAGATATGGTGGGAAGACATATACTGAAAGTGAAGCACGTGCCCTTCTGTTTGATGATGCACAGGGCAGCTCTGAGAGATTGGTACGTGAGACTGTGAGTCAGAAGATCTATTTCCTGCTGGCTGCACTTGTTCTGTTTTTGAGCGAGGTGATCGTAAGGAGGGTACGGGAGATAAATGAAATGAAAAAGCAGGAGAAAGAGATCAGGGGATGATCACTCTGTTCTTTTGTTTTTCATATCTTCCTTTGGAATCCTGACACATATAGCTTTCTGGCACGAAGTCGTAACATATTATTCCCAGATTCCGGGCCAATATATCTTTCTTTATTGTCAAACCTGCCAGAGTTTAATGGAAAAGATGTTCTTTTGATGTAGCTGATATTATTAATGACATATCAAAAACATAACAACATCAAATAACCATCAGTTATAATATACACATGACAATATGCAAAAGTATATATAAAACTACGTTTATTAGATAATATCACAATTGTGTAATGGCTAGTATCAAAGGCCTTCAAAAGATAAGATGATACAGGAGACATAACATGGACAACAGGAAATACGGACTAAATACCCTGGCCCTTCATGCAGGACAGGAGCCAGACCCGGTAACAGGGTCAAGGGCTGTACCTATATACCAGACAGCGGCATATAGTTTCAGGGATGCTGATCATGCAGCGGCTCTCTTTGAGCTGAAGGAATTTGGTAATATCTATACAAGGCTCATGAACCCTACCACCGATGTACTTGAAAAAAGGGTTGCTGCAATTGAAGGTGGTACAGGTGCACTTGCTGTCTCTTCGGGAATGTCTGCTATTACCCTTGCATTGCTTGGAGTGACCGGACCTGGAGATGAGATAGTTGCAGGCAATAACCTATATGGTGGTACGTACCAGCTATTCAACAATACCTTCCCGGATCTTGGAAGGAAAATTCATTTTGTTGACTCCACAAAACCGGAAGAGTTCAAAAAAGCTATCACACCACGGACAAAAGCTATCTTCACAGAGATAATAGGAAACCCTAAGCTTGACGTGCCTGACCTTGAGAAGATATCGGCCATAGCACATGAGGCAGGCATTCCACTGATAGTGGACAATACAGTTGGCATAGGGATAACCAGGCCTATTGAATTTGGAGCAGATATCGTTGTACTTTCAGCAACCAAGTTCCTTGGAGGTCATGGTACATCAATAGGTGGTATAATTGTGGATTCTGGCAGATTTAACTGGGACAATGGAAAATTCCCCGGACTGACAGAGCCTGATCCTGGGTACCACGGTCTGAAATACTGGGAAACCTTTGGGGATTTTCCGGGACTTGGTAATGTTGCATTCATTATCAAGATGAGGGTACATCTGCTGCGTGACCTTGGCCCTGCACTAAGTCCCTTTAACTCATTCCTCTTGCTGCAGGGGCTGGAAACATTACCTCTTAGAGTTGAAAGGCACAGCAGCAATGCCCTGAAACTGGCGGAGTATCTTAATACCCACCCGGATGTTACGTGGGTGAACTACCCCGGGCTAAAGGATCATCCCAGTAATAAGCTGGCCACAAAGTACCTGGATGGCAAATACGGAGCAATTCTGGGATTTGGGATCAAAGGTGGCCTCAATGCAGGCAGAAAATTCATCAACAGTGTAGAGCTGCTGTCCCATCTTGCCAATATAGGGGATGCTAAGACCTTGGTTATACACCCTGCATCAACAACACACCAGCAATTGACAGATGAGGAAAGGATGTCCACAGGAGTAACAGAGGATTTTATCCGTGTATCCGTGGGTCTTGAAGATATAGAAGACCTGATCGCAGACATTGATCAGGCACTTAAGAGGTCACAGAAACCATGAAGAGAGGATCAGTTGGGATTGTTGGGACACGTATATTCCCCCTTCCCCATGAGCTTGTGCTGGACAGTGGAAAAAGCCTCCAGGGGGTGGAGCTGGCATATGAGACATATGGGAAGCTTGATCGTGAGAAAAGTAATGCGATACTTATCTGTCATTCCCTTACAGGTGATGCACACGCAGCAGGCTTCCATAAGGGAGAAAGTAAACCCGGTTGGTGGGATATGCTCATAGGCCCCGGGAAGGTCATTGATACTGACAGGTACTTTGTTATATGCTCAAATGTACTTGGCGGGTGTAAAGGCTCAACGGGGCCATCATCCATCAACCCGCAAACAGGCAGATACTATGGAACTGATTTCCCATTCATTACTATTGCAGATATGGTAAGAGCACAGAAAGAACTTGTAGATCACCTTGGTATCAAAAAGCTCTTTGCAGTTATTGGTGGTTCAATGGGAGGTGTGCAGACACTCCAGTGGTCAGTATCATATCCAGAGAAACTTTCCAAAGCCGTTGTTATCGCCAGCACAGCGCGCTCATCCCCACAGCAGATAGCTTTTAATGAGGTCGGCAGGATGGCTATACTGTCCGATCCAAAATGGAACAATGGTAACTATTATGGAAGCACCGCCCCTGCACATGGGCTGGCACTGGCCAGAATGATAGGACATATAACCTACCTCAGTGATGCTTCAATGCATCAGAAGTTTGGAAGACGTCTGCAGGATAAGGATAAGTATGATTATAACCTTGGTTTTGATTTTGAGGTGGAGAGCTACCTGCATTATCAGGGCGAGTCCTTCACAAGACGTTTTGATGCCAACTCATATCTGTACATAACCAAGGCACTGGACTATTTCGACCTCTCAGTGGAAGGTTCACTGATAGAGGGGATGAGATATGCAAAGGCAAAATTCCTTGTTGTGACTGTAAGTTCAGACTGGCTTTATCCCCCTTACCAGTCAAGGGAGATCGTTTCAGCATTAAGTGCAAATGACATTGATGTAACCTACAGGGAGATAGAATCTAATTACGGGCATGATGCTTTTCTCCTGGAGTCCGGGCAGCTTGGGTACCTTATAGGCAATTTCTTTTCACACATACTGGTATCTGATGTGATGAGAAAAGATCTTGTTTCAATAAGAGAGGGTATAAGTATAGAGGAAACTGCAAAAGTGATGTTTGATAATGGGATAACTCACCTTCCTGTTATAAACGGTAACAATGAACTTGCCGGTATTGTGACCTCATGGGACATATCAAAAGCAGTGGCCCTTAAATGTACAACACTTGATGGTATAATGACAAGGGGTGTTATAACTGTAAAAGGCAATGACCACATAGAGAACGCAGCTAAGAAAATGGAACGGAACAATATATCTGCACTTCCTGTTGTAGATGATAAGAAAAGGATAATCGGGATCATTGGAAGTGATGAGATAAACAGGCTGATGGGCGGATATCGTTGATATCTTCCGATTGTCGTGTTCCTATAACATTCCCCTTGTTTACTTTCTAACTATCACTCTCTATTGATCCTTTTTTATTAGATTCTCTTATTTTTTCCTTTAAAATAATGTGTGTTGATCAATTTTGTACCCTATATTCTGAATTCCATTTAGATAATATGTTCAGTACTTCTATTTTTTGTCAGTTATTAGCAGTACTTGAGACTCTATTTATATTACTGATATATATCTACAGTACTGCAAAAAAGTAGAGGTATAATATATGGTGGACTTTGCCTGTAAAGAGTTTGAGATCGAAGCTGTTATCAAATGTGGTTTGAACCTTACAAAAGCTGAACTTCAAATACTGAGATATTTCATCCAAAACGGGCAGGACTGGCTTACAACAGAGCTTATAGCTGAAGAACTGAAGTTAAACGTTTCGACTGTCCAGAGAAGTGTGAAGAAACTCTATGAAAGGAAGATACTGATCCGTTCTCAGAACAACATGGATGGCGGAGGGTACTTCTTTGTTTATATGGTTCGCAGCAAGAAGGATATCCATGCTTTGATAATGGATATTGTGAACAGCTGGGTAAAAAGGGTCGATAGTGAGCTTCAATCTTGGGCCAATGAAAACAATTGAATTAAGAAGTTTTTCTATGTATACTGTATCACCATAAAAAAATCTCTTAAATATTACAATACAATACAATACGAATACTATACTATACTATACTATACAAAAATCAGGTAAAAAAGGATAAAATATGCTTAGAATAACTCCATATCTTGGAATAATTGTACTAATTGTATCCATCGCAGGACTTTGGTTCCCAATACTTGGATATTTCCTGTTGATAGTGTTTGCAACACTCATGATCACAAGTATCTTCAGGGGAAGGTGGTTCTGTGGAAATCTCTGTCCAAGGGGAAGTTTTAATGATTTCTGGCTTGGAAAGGTAACGCGCAAAAAGAAAATACCTGCAATACTCAGAAGTTTCTGGATAAGGATTCCCATCTTCATAGCAGTTATGGGGTTTATGGGGTACAGACTCCTTAGCACCCAGGGTCTTGTCAATCAGATTGGTATGGTATTTGTTATCATGTGTCTTACAACAACTATCATTGCGATATTCCTTGGTGTCGGTATAAGTCCTCGTACATGGTGTACCCTCTGCCCGATGGGTACAGTACAGAATCTTATAGGTGCTAACAAATACCCATTGAATGTAAACAATAAAAAATGTATAAGTTGTAATAAGTGTGAAAAGACATGTCCCATGCAGCTTGAGGTTCACACAAGCAACAAAAAAGCCGATTGTATAAAGTGTGAAAGATGCGTACTCTCTTGTCCCACAAAAGCACTTAGCTTTAAAGTCTGAATTTCAAAGGCCCGGGAAATTAGTATCCATGCATCTGTGTAAAAGGCTGATGCTATTGATATTAAGACATGTGATTTAAGTTATATGTACCAGGCCGTAAATGTCATATTATTTTATTATCTTCACAGATGCAAAGTGCTTTTACAGTAATTTTGTTAGGGTCGCAGGGTATTAGGAGGAGCTAATCGAATAGAGCCATAGTTAAGTAGATTAACACGCAGGCCTTTTTATAAGTAGGTACACATGAAGAAAAAAAATACAAGAACATTGTGGGAGAATAGTCCGGCAATGTTTGTAACAGATAAAACAGCTAATGAGATAAGATCAACAATAAGCTCTGAAAAATATGGTCCGGGTGGAAAATGGATAAATGATATGACATATCGATCGGTTGCTGGCTATAAGATCAAAGACGGAATGCCTTTGAAACTAATGGCAAAAGACGAAGCAATTCCAATTTCTGAAACAGATGCCCAGGTGCTATTAAAAGAGAAACTCATTGAACCTGCAAATGTATAAGTTAATGATATCTTTGTATAACAAAAGCAGGATTATGTGGGATTGTAAGTGTTATATCTTTTTTTGATGTTCTTTGTTTAACATTATTTTTCGTCCTGTAAGATGACTCGATAGCAAATCGTCTTCTGTAGACATTACTGGTCTTCCTTGGAGGTCAGTTTACTCCATAAACAACAAAAGCAAGGTTTCCAAATCCATGTCAGCTTCTTTTACCTTTCAAATACTTCCCATCAATTACAATATCCAGGTCAAATTCTTTCTTTTGAGCATTCTTCATTACATATTCAGCAGACCTTGCTTTTCTCCCGTCAAGCAATTGCTTGATCGGTTTTCCCTTTCTTACTACTGGTGTGATGTGGTTGATCTCACTCTTCTGTAAGAACTCATACACATCTACAGAGTAGAACTCTCAATCCAGACAAAGTACCTTAATGTTAAAATCCAGTTCCTAGATAAGACCTATGAAATAAGTGAACCGTTAATCTTGATATCTATATTCTCAGTAAGAGTTCTTAGACCTGTATCAAGACACTTTTTTTTTCTTAATTTGATTTTAGGGCTTGTTCGTGAATTGTATGGTGAAAATGAAATATAGTGGCATTTTCAGCGCATATAAGACTATCTGAAAGCACAATTATGTTGCCTTTTGAAAATTAGCTAAGTACTTAATTTTGAACAATTGCTATTCAGCCTTCGGTTAATAGCTGGAATAAGCTTATGGTTTTTGTTTTTTTGACTGTTACATATTCTGTAACTGTTCTCTCTTTCTTTATATCCACATATTCTGTAACTGTTCTCTCTTTCTTTACATCCACATATTCAGTTACATCCCTTGTTTTCTGAATATCTCTGTATTTGGTTTCTTCCTCTTGATAATGCCATGTAGACTTTATGTTTGGAGCCTTGCTAGTGAAAATAGAAAAACGATTATCAAAAATGAAATAGTAGTTACCAGTGTCAGTTGGTTCGAAAATATATTCATATGACCTTACACGCTTTGCATCAACTAAACGAGAGGCAGATTTACCCTCTCTAAATGCCTCATAGTTTTTCTGGTCATAAACATAAAAATTAATATCATAACCATAAGTTTCAACTATCTTTCCCGAGACAATATTTTGATCTTTTCCAGACAGGTCAATATACTGTTCATATGTTCTAGAGGTACCTGCAGGCACGGTACGCGTAAAACTGTTCAAAGGAACTGAATAGCTTTCAATCACTCGATAAGATTCCTTCTCTGTATATGCTTCTGTTTTTTGTCGTGGCTCTTTCTCCCAATATGTTTCTATTTTTTGCTGAGGTTCTTTTTCCCAGTATGTTTCTGTTTTTTGTCGTGGCTCATCTACTTCATATGTTGTTTCAATAACAGGTAAAGAAAAAGCTACAGGAATGAGAAAAACGATAAGTACAAAAATAAACAATAAATTGTTTTTCGATTTATTTGCTTCAAGAGGCTTGTTTGCTTCTCGGACTCTTACATTTAATGGTTTTTCCTTTAATTTTTCATTATCGGTTGCATTAGTATTAGAGGTATTCGAATCGCTTGTTGAATCAGTTGATAAAATTCTTGGGACAGTATTTTTTTTTTGTTTTGATTTCGCAACCTTATGACTAAGATTTGTTTGCTGAACTATTGAATCTTCAATTATTAGATTAACGTCACAATTGTTTTCCATATCACACATTTCAAGCAAATTGCTGCGTTGAACCACAGAATCTTTTATTTGGATGTTGACAGTTCCAGTGTTTATTTTAGACTCGATAGTAGCTTTAAGCTCACGCCCTATTTCAGCTAATATCCCTGCCAAAGCTTCAGAGTTATTTGTTGCTGCAAAAATTTCTATCGTGTTACTTTCTAC
>PXAV01000151.1 GCA_003565715.1 Methanosarcinaceae archaeon | reverse complement strand
TGAAATGTATTGAGATCTCACGCTGTGCAGATTCCGCTGAGTCGGATGCATGAACCACATTTCTGCCGGTCTCTATTGCAAAGTCGCCGCGTATGGTCCCCGGAATTGCATCCACAGGATTCGTTGCACCGTTCACTGCACGCATGATAGCTATCGATTCATTTCCTTCCACAACCATTGAGACAGAAGGCCCAGAGGTCACATATTCTATCAGTGAAGCAAAGAAAGGCCTTTGTACATGCTCCTTATAGTGCTCCTTTGCATCCTCTTCGCGCATAACACCCATGCGCATTGCAGCAATCTTAAGACCGCGTTTCTCAATCCTTGAGATGATCTCACCTGTAAGACCACGCTGAACTCCATCTGGTTTTATCATAATGTAGGTTTTTTCCATCCAAAGACCTCATCAAGCTTTCTTCAGGTATATCCTTCCCTGTTCTGTCCAGGCGGTACGTCTTGGTAGCCTTCCAAGCTCATAGTTACTTTCACATTTAGATGAGCAGAAATAATAGGTAGAACCATCTTTCTTAACAAATAGCTTACCTGTTCCCGGCTCAAGGAATTCACCACAAAAAGAACATTTCCTTTGTTCCATCTCATACACCTCATCTTGTAGTTAGCTTCTTGGCCTCTCTGGATGTCTCAGCCAACATAAGGATGTCACCCAGCCTTACAGGACCGACGCAATTGCGGGTAATTATACGACCCTTGTCGCGGCCTTCAAGCACACGGCACTGGATCTGGCTTGCCTCACCGTGCATACCGGTGTTACCGATAACATCGATGACCTCAGCCGCATAACCTGTATCTTCATCTGCCATAGCGATACCTCAATTAATCTTAATTATTACTTTAATGCACTTACTTTCTGTGCGATGTCTTCAATAAGCTCTCCACCTTTACCAGCATCAATGATGGCAACAGCTGAGCAGGCAACACCTATTCCACAGGCAGCACCAAGTTCTTTCTGTTCTTTTACATACACATATGCAGTATTTTTCTCTTCACATAGTGGTGCAATGTGTGCAATGACCTCTGCAGGATCGACATCCTCTGCAATTACTGCAAGTTTTGTGATGCCTCTCTCAACAGCTTTTGTCACTTCGTTTATTCCCTTTTTCAATTTGCCTGTATCTCTTGCCAGTTCTACACTTTCAAGTGCCTTGTTCACAAGTTCTTCCGGAACATCAAATTTAGCTGCCATATTGTTAATCTCCTTCGAAACCATGATACATGCTCATGGTTTTTCATTATTCATTGTATGCCGGCCTTTGCCGGCCAAATTGGCCAATTACGATTGTAACATAAATTACCAATAACTAACTGACTCAAACTTAAAAGCCATTTCAATGGCTATGATTACTGCACCTGCATATAAACTTTAGTGCCAGATGCGTAATAGGAGTCATTAAATAACCTGTTCAGGTATAAAGCTTGTGGCAGGGAAAAAAAGAAGGGTGGAAAGATAGATCACCACAATTCTTCACTCAAGAGGTCTGAGAAGTACATTTGATCTGCTGTAATGACAACCTTGAGTATCCTTCCATCATCCTCAATGTTGATATCGTAGATCAATCCTCTTTCAATACTTGTTTCCTCACGGATGTTTATGGTTTCGATCACATCATCCAGCGGATTTATAAATATGTCAGTTCTTGAATAGTTCCCATCTCCAATGTACCTTATTTCCTGATAACGCTTATCTGTAAATGTGTCCTCAGATGTAAGCATTTGATAGTCAGCTCCATCTTGCACATACACCAGCAGATCTGAAAAGTCAGTTGAAGTTTCCTCCATACCAGAGAAAACATCGATCACAGTTTCAAGGTCACTTCTCTCACCAAGCAAAGTAGGAGTTCCTATGACATTATAAAGTCCCTCACCCCTTGAAAGAAAACTGTAACCATTATAGGTTCCAGCTTCCATATAGCCAAAGTTTATGACCTCGGGTGAAAGTACATGTGCCTCGAATGCAAAGTCCTCGTTATTGGCTGAATACCTCTTGGTTATAACAGTGTTATATATGGGATGTTCTTCAATCTGAGGGCCATAAAGCAATGAGTAGTCTATGTATGCTACACTGGTCACTCCTTCAGGAGTGAATTTAAGACCATCTGCAATGGAATTAATATCTGCCATAAAATGATTACCATCTATTATCTCAAATCCAGGAGCTTCCGCTTGATCGGGCATTGTTGTGCCTCTGTTTGAATCGTTGCCCAGACCTTCAAATAGTATCAACATTACAGATGTTACCATAATGAGAGCCAGAAAAACTCCTATGATTCTCAGTTGTTTTTGATTCATTAATCCTTCTCCTTGTTCAGTTGCCAAACAAAAGAAACAGTAAAGATGTTATCATTATAAGTGCCAAGAACGCACCAACAATTCTAACATTTTTTGTTCCATTCATATTCTCCGTAATTAGCATAATATCAGATCAATGTGAAAAAGTATCAAACTGCAGTCTCCCCTATCTTTGCAATTGTAGCATCAATGTCAGCTTTAAGTTCTTCAGGAATACCGTCGATGCCTACATCAAGGAATCCCCTAACGATCATACCCACTGCATCTTCTTCTTTGAGACCTCTTGCCATTAGATACTCAATCTGCTCCCGGGCTATTCTGCCAACTGCTGCTTCATGGGACAGTTCGATATCCTCGACATTTGCCTAAAGAATTGGTATGGCCCTTTGCATCCCACCTTTACCAAGCACAAGACCGTGGCACTCAAGGTGTCCTTTTGCTCTATCTGCATTGCCTACCATCTCACCTCTTGCAATTACCCTGCCACCTGTGGTAATTGACCTTGAGATAAGCTCTGCCTTTGTGTCCTCTGCATTGAATATCACCCTACTCCCAAGGTCCAGCTCAGAGCCAGGATGGGCTACAGCTATAGTATTAAGCCTTGCAAATGCACCTTTCCCTTCAAGGATCACTGTTGGATATGACTGCACAGACTTTACAGGTTTAAGTGTCACATAATTGCTTATGTATGTACCACCCTCCTCCACATGTATAACTGTCCTTGGCCTCACACCTATCTGCTTTGCCCAATTGTGTATCATTGTAAATTTAAGGGTTGCGCCTTTTTTAACATACATTTCTGATATTCCAAGATGAAGACCCGTTTCAACTCCATGTTTTGTAGAACACCCGGTAATTACATCAAGTTCTGCATCTTCCTCAACAACAACTATATTGTGAACTGTCTGAGAGACTTGTTTGGACCCCAGAAGCAGACATGTCTGAACAGGCATTTTTGATTTCTTTCCCTTTGGAGCTCTGATAAAGTATCCGTCTGCATCCTGAAGATAACTCATTGCTGTATACTTGTCAGCATCTGGTGCAACAAGTTTCCATGTATAATCTTTGACCCAGTCATGTGTCTTCATTGCATCTTTAAGGGACATCAGCTCAACGGCATCCTTCTCTCTCAGGGTTGAATGTGTAACTGCATTATCAAGCATGATAAAACTGCCAGCACGGTTATCCTGAGACGGTGTGAAACCTACATTAAGAAGCGTCCTCTGATCTTCTTCACTTAGTTCTGACATATCACCGGTCTTTTCAGCATCTTTAGAGGCGATTGAATATTCATCCAGGTTGAAGTCCTCACCATAAGCAGCATTCTTCTTGAGGGCGTCCTTTACTTTCTTTCTTATACTTTCATCAGCTTGCATTTGATACACTCCTCATATCCCTGTTCTTTGATCTCTGAAAGCATTTCACGAGGATTGCCGGAACACATAACAGTTCCGTTACACAGGATATATCCCCGGTCAGCCTCTACATAATCAAGGACCTGTCCGGTATGTGTGATCACCAGAGCAGACTTTCCTTTCTTACATCTGTCACCTGCACATTTGCAGTCCTTTTGCAATAATTTTTTTATTGTACGCCCAAGTTGCTCTATGCTCACAAGGTCAACACCTGACTCTGGTTCATCAAGAAGAAGGAAATCCGGATTCTGAGCAGAAAGCTGCAAAAGCTCTGACCTTTTTATTTCGCCTCCGGAGAAACCTACGTTTACATCCCTCTCAAAAAAACGCGTCATATCTATTGATTCTGCCAGGTTCTCGGTTTCCTTCATATCCTTGGAGATGACCGATAACAGATCGTATAGTTTGACACCACCCATGTTAGGAGGTCTCTGGGTCATTATACCCATACCCATCTGCGCCCTTTCATACACCGACATCCTGGTGATGTCCTCACCTTTAAATATTATTTTACCTTCCAAAACATTGTAGCCACTAAATCCCATTAATGTCATAAGAAGTGCAGATTTGCCTGCCCCGTTTGGTCCGAAAAGAACATTTGTATATCCTGTATCAACATTGAGGTTGACACCTTTAAGTATCCTCCGGCCCCCTATCTCAACTGTTAGGTTCTCAATCTCCAGCACAACATGGCCTCCTTTTACAATATGAATGCAAATTAAATTCAAATATCTATTTTTATTATTTTTTACTAATGAAGGTTATCCGTTAAAAACCTATTGAAATTAAAGAACCTTTATCATATTTCACTACCATGAAAAGGCTATACTCACTATGGCCGATCTAGCAACTTCTAACTTAATGTATTTCCGCTCAACAAAGAGCCTAGATACTTTTACTCTTAACCACTTTCTCTATCCATATCAAAAACAACAGAACTATTAAAAATATGAATGTAACCTGCCACAGATAATAATGCATATAACCGAAAAATGCAGGGTAGAACAAGCCCACAAATGAAAGTACCACAAGCCTTAGCATGTTTATCAAAAGCATTGCAGGTATTCCAACAAAGATCCCAACCATTTTTTTATTTATGGTTGTCGGATAGGCAAGTACACATCCAATATAGACAAGCAGCTCATACAGTCCCGTGCACTCATCTATTATCATTACAGAAAAACCATCCATATATACAGACTGACCGCTGGAGTAACTTTCAACACCCATAAAAGACATTATGATTGAAAGAACACTTGCAGTAATCTCACTAAGTATTTCAAACCTGTCCTGGAAAAAAATATAGATGCCCGTAAACAATGCAATGTAGAACATATAAGGGGCGATGAAACTCAATACACGTTTGTTCTTTTTTAAAAAAGCAGCAATATATCCCCTGATGGCAATAAATGGATGACCTGAGGAGGGTGGGTCCCTTTTTTTCATATTATTGCTGGAGCCATTTGACTTTTTGTTTTTTTTTGCCATGGAACCTCCAAAAGCAATAAAATATGGAAAAGAAAAATAGGGGATTATTTACGACGTCTCATAGTAAATATACCCACTAGCCCAAGAGAAACTGTCATTAAAAGTATACCAAGTGGTGTTAGTAAAGGAACAACCGGTTGGCAATGATAGTGACTTGCATCCTCATCTGTAACGATGTTTTCCTGGTCGTCTTCACCAGTCACTGTCGCAACGTTCCTGTATAACGGGATACATTCTTCAACTGTGGAACTAACCCTGTATGTCCACACTTCTCCAACGTCAAGTATGTCATCACCATTACCATTGGAAATGAGATTATCATCCGAAATTGTACCGATCTTGTCGTCAACAACAACAATGTTCTTCAAAGCAACATTTCCGGT
The DNA here is from genome assembly GCA_003565715.1 of Methanosarcinaceae archaeon. GTDB lineage: Archaea > Halobacteriota > Methanosarcinia > Methanosarcinales > Methanosarcinaceae > Methanolobus. The sequence goes on along the minus strand of PXAV01000151.1, from coordinate 3,349 downwards.
ATTTTTGACAACATAATCCCATGTAACGGTATCACCGACACCTAGCTGAGGACCATGTGGATAACTTGCATCAATACCATTGGTATACTTTTTAATCTCAATATCCGGTTCACATATTACAATATAGTGACTTGGATCAGAATCCGAAACGGTAATTTCCATCCATTCCGCACTGACCTCACCAATGTTAGCGTACTGGCCACATTGGGTAACTCCTGTAGCCTCATATATCCAGACCTCACCAACATCAAGGATATTGTTGTTGTTATTATCCCCACTCTGATAAACAGGTATCAAACCCTGGTCATCTGTTACATTGACATTGCTAAGCGGTACATCACCAGTATTTGTTATAATATAGGTCCAGGTGACCGCCTGTCCTGGTGAGAGATTTGGACCTGTTGGCAGATCTGCATCATGACCATTGGTATACTTTTCAATATCAATAGAAGGTGAAGCCTCAAAATCTGTTTCAATAATACTTGATTGGATATCGGTGAATGTCCATTCATCACTGTTTTGTTCAACGGGTATAAGGATATAAGCTATCTTGTCACCATATACAGGCATAAAACCTACACCATTATCCATTGCAGCATCTATTATCAACTGTGCACGAGCCTCACTATATGGTTGAAGACTGCCAGGACTGGAGGGTCCTTTGTCAGATATCGCATACCATATAGCCCTTTGTACATCACCAAAGGTTATTGTACCTGTTAGAGTAGTGTTGAATACACTCTGTACATTCTTCCCTACATAATCCTGATTGATTATCCAGTTCACTATGGAGAAGTTCTCAGGTCTGTCAATTCCGGAAGGAATATCATCATAAGGTATATCCTCATCATAAGTTGAAAATACCATAGCATTATAAACCGGTCCAGTAGAGCTTCCATCAATCAATACACCTGTCTGTACACACCATCCTTCATAGAAGCCTGCAAGAGGGACATCCCCCACAACTGTTGTGAAAAAATAACTTTTTCCGGTGCTTGATGGATGACGTACAGTGTATTGAACAACCATGCCATCATCTGTACTCATCAGATCATAACCATTAAGTCCTGTTTGATCAATGTCCAAGCCCTGCGTGCCTTCAGCTGTGCTTTTTACATCAGTTTTATCCGTAGCTTCAGCTACTGCAGTCCCTGATACTGCAATCAATATCAACATTATCAATAATAATATGGAATATTTTCTCATTTCTTTCCCCACCACTTATATGCAAAATATTTATTGCTACAAATCACAATTTGTATTTGTTTGTATTTATTGTAGCAACAAACAAAATTACTAAGGAATGCTTAGTAATATGCAACATATATGTCCTCATAATCACTTCACATTTATTTTTTTATTTATGAGCATATCTTTTATTTTTAGCAGATGCCCCTCACAGCTCTTTACATTGTTTTCACATAGCATTTTGCGATGATCCACGATCATTCTATGTCCTTTCGGAACACTTTGTCCCTTTAACAGATATCTATCTGTGAGTATTGCAATGATGCAGTTTTGCCTTGTCTTTTCGGGTCACTTAAGAAGCATTAGCAATTGTATGAAGTTTAAAAATAAAAAACAAAATAGCAACAATTAAATAAAAACGTACAGAATGTATTATATCATGTCCAAAAAATACATGGTCCTATAAAAATATACAGTTTGAACTTTGCAAACACTATTGATATACGCAAATTAGAACTCTTTAGTAGGTATATCAAAGACCCAGCTCTTCTGCTATCTCCTGAAATTCCTTACCTTTTAAGGTTGTTACATACAGATTCCCTTTATGCTCTATCAGTCCTTTTTCCTCTAACATCGAAAGATATCTGTTGACCATGTCAAAGTTCAAGTTTGCATTGTAAACTATGTGTGTTTTTTTAGCTCCCTCCAATGCAGCTTTCAATATCTCCACACTAATTGCTGTTCTGCTTCTTCTAATATGATCACATCCATAGTTACGGTCTTTCCCCCAATGACACGTACCCATATATTAACAATAAAAGTTGGAAAGAATGATCATTCCAACGTTTGATTATTTATTTCCTTGACCTGTATCCGTAGACAGCAATAATAACGCCTCCAAGGACCAGGACGATCATGATGATCATACTGTTAGTACTTGGTGAACCCATAGGTAGATATTCACCGTCTTCTGTCTGTTGGGAAGCGTCTTCCGGAGTACTTTGGAATATTGCATCTGATTCTGTTTCTGTAGTATCGGCTAGCTCTGCTCCGTCAAGCTCTTCCTCAGCAGCAACGTCATTGAACCCACCACCCATACCAGCTTGTTGATCTTTGGCTGGTTCAGTTGATTCAAAGCTTTTTGCGCTAAGGTCCAATGGAACAGTATCGCCATTCTTATACTCCCGCATATCCAATGTTTGTGTTTCAACATTGTTCACATAGATGCTTACCACATCATTATTTGAGGGTATTCCCAGTTTATTACTGCGCTGATCTCCGAAAACTCCTTCCTTTGTCACAGTGGTTGTACTTACTACATTCCCATCAACAACAACCGTGACCTCTGTACCTACAGCAGCCGGTTCCCCATCTATCAGAAGGTTGCCCTGTAACATCATTGGGGGCGATGTAGCTACCGCTGTTACTGTGAAAAATGCACACAGTAATATGAATATCATTAACATACCACTAATTTTACCAATTTTACCACTTATCATAGTCCCACCTTTGACAATCAAAAAAAAACAGTGAGAAGGTTTCTTTCTCACTGTATCTCTCATGTTTCATTGGACTTTAGGCATATACGCACTCCTTGGTCACGTATACAAAGTATCCTTCGTACACGTTCATCTTAAAGACATCCGTGCCGACATGGTTAGCATTGACCACTCCTTCCACACCATTGTAACCTACATAGGCATGTTCACCTGCAGAAGCTACCCAGGGTCCTGTGATCTTGTCGTAGCTGCTGTCAATGGTCTTTAGAGCTATGTCTGCTGATAGATCGACCTGTGCATTGTGGCCGATGGCATTCCATCCGGGGTAGAGCCTCAGTGATGGTGGCGTAGATGGTACCTTTGCTGTAAGATAGTCCTCGTTTATGACAACCTCCGCTTCCATGTTGTTGTGTATCCAGTAAGCCTTCAATGGCTCAAAGCTATCCGGAACAACCATCATTCCACTTGAGGCATCATAGTAGAACACAGCATCTATCTGCGTATCATCATAGTCCTGAAGTACATGATCGACGTCTGGGTTCTCAAGTGTCTCAGGGAACGATATAAGGTTCCATCCCGGAAGGAGCATTATTCCTTCTGGATTGTACACTCTGACACATATGGTGTGGAATGCTGAATCCTTGCCATCGTAAAGGGTTGCC
>PXAV01000077.1 GCA_003565715.1 Methanosarcinaceae archaeon | reverse complement strand
TATCCTGTCGTCCTCTATCCTATAGACACCATAGGAACAGTTATCCACACAACGCATACACTTCATACATTGCTCCCGGTCAATACTTACCTTGTATCTTATAGGAACACTACCAAGACTCAATTTACAATCCTCCCTATTACAGGTTCTCCTGCTCTGGGCATATATATATTCTCAACCAGGGGATCCATTACACGTATAGCTGCCTCTTCACTGGATATATATAGCCGGGAACCGCTCTCCCCTACTACCAGAGGACGTAGCTTTATCCTGTCTGTAAAGCCAACTATCCCATCCTTTGTAGCGACAATTATTGCAAATGGACCGTTCATCAAAGCAGGTCCATAGGTCAGACGCAATGTACGCATAAATTCTTCCTTTTTTGAAGGCATACGGTCTATATCATCCCAAAATGGAGGAGCAAGTGCATTTACCACAGTCTGCGAACTAAGCCCTTGCCTTCTTCCGAGAAGATCGAAAAGATAAGCTACCACTTCGGTATCAGTGAACATAGTACATTTGTACCCATGGCTTTCTACATAACGGCGGTTGGTACCATATGAGGTTATCTCCCCATTATGGACAACTGCCCAATCCAACAGATTGAAGGGATGCGCACCACCCCACCAGCCAGGGGTGTTGGTTGGATATCTATTATGTGCAATCCAGATGTATCCTTTGTAATCCTCTATCCTGTAGAAGTTAGCCACATCCTCCGGCCAGCCAGCAGCCTTGAAAACACCAAGGTTTATTCCGGAAGAAAATACAAGAGCACCTTCTACACCCGAATTAATGGTCATTACAAGATGTTTTACCGTATCATCTGCAGGGTCTGTGGTGCCCACAATGATATCTGTATGGGGCTTGAAGAAATATCTCCAGGGAATATGCTCCTTCTTAAGGTTTGGTTGTTCGTATGTTGGTATCTCTTCCTGATGGATGACCCTTCCCCACTTCTGGAGGATATTGTCCACCATCGACTTTGGTTCTAACAGATTATCAAAGAAAATGTGAATTGCATAGCAATCCGGATAGTCAGGATATATACCATAGGCTGCATAACCTGAACCTTCACCACTTCCTCTTTCATCCATCAGACCAAGGGCTTTCTTGATACTTGAACCGTCCATTCGGGACATGGTCCGATCGATAACGCCTATAATTCCGCACATTTTTATCACTATATTGTATCTATAAGGTCTTTTTGGGCTTCTGCCAGAAATATTCGATATGGATATAACCATGCAAAGTTCCATAACGATTAAGCCCATTGTTTTCGCAAGGTCACAATTTAAACAGTGACATTACTTAATGATGTAACAGGAGTAATTGGATAATGCCTATTACCGTGCTAATCTTTCCTGATAATGCAGTCTATATAATTTACTGCTTTGGTAGTTTTGCACCTTTAAATATAAAAAGTAAGGGAATAACCCTTACAATATGTGAAGATATGTGTCCAGTTCCCACTGGTGCACCTGGGCCTTGTACTCATCCCACTGGTCGTTCTTTACCTTTAGATAATTTGTGAATACATGGTCTCCAAGTGCCTCCCTGACAAATTCACTTCCAGCCATAAGGTCAAGGGCTTCCTTGAGGTTGGCAGGGAGGGATTTGATATCCTTTGTGCTTCTTTCCTCTTCTGTGAGCTTGAATATGTTCACATTGGTTGCAGGAGGGGCTTCCATCTCGTTCTTTATGCCATCAAGGCCTGCACGGAGCATGGCTGCAAATGCCAGGTATGGATTGCATGCCGGGTCAGGACACCGAAGCTCAACCCTTGTACCAGCACCCCGTGATGCAGGGATTCTTATAAGGGAGCTACGATTTGATGCGGACCATGTACAGTATATAGGTGCCTCATATCCTGGTACAAGCCTCTTGTATGAGTTTACAGTTGAGTTTGTAATTGCTGCAAAATCACGGACATGATTCAGAATACCTGCAATGTACTGCTTAGCTGTGGTCGAGAGCTGATCAGGGGTCTCTGGGTCATAGAAGGCGTTCGTTCCATTGGTCATAAGAGACTGGTTGGAGTGCATACCTGAACCATTGACACCATATAGTGGCTTTGGCATGAAGGTTGCATAGTACCCCATGTGAGCCGCAATGGATTTGACCACATACTTGAAGGTAACAATGCTATCACATGTGTTAAGTACATCGCTGAACCTGAAATTTATCTCATGCTGTGATGGAGCAACTTCGTGGTGGGATGCTTCGATCCTAAAGCCCATTTCCTCAAGAGCAAAGTCAATGGCCCTTCTTACATCCTGAGCCTTATCAAGGGGTGCAAAATCAAAGTATCCACCCTTGTCAGTAAGATTTGTTGTAGGATGTCCCTTTTCATCAAGTTCGAATAAGAAGAACTCAAGCTCAGGACCGGTATTCATAGTGTAACCCATTTCCTCTGCCTGTACAACAGCCTGCTTCAGGACATACCTCGGATCGCCTTCAAAGGGTTTTCCGTTAGGCCTTAGAACATCGCCTATTATACGTGCAACTGCACCTTCCTTTGGCCTCCATGGGAGCAACCTGAATGTAGTTGGGTCTGGCATTAGTACCATATCAGATTCTTCGATACCAGTAAAACCTTCAATGGATGAGCCATCAAACATCACACCATCCTCAAATGCACTTTCAAGACCTTCGGCAGGTATAGCCCAGCTCTTGATCATACCCATAGTGTCTGTGAACTGCGTCCTTATGAACTTTACACCACATTCATTTACAGTCTGTAATACTTCTTCCTTAGTTACAGGATTTGTCTTAACATCTTTCTTAACCATATAGTAATCCTCCATTTTAATTGGACTAAGTATCCTATTACCTACCTAATAATATATATAATTAATGGTTAATTTGTCTAAAATTTGTCTAAGAAATTAAACAATTGTAAGGAATCTAAAGAATACTACTTTTAGAAGACATTCAAAATAGGAAATTGTGAGCATGAATACAGAAAAATCTTGAATGATGAGAACGAATATGTGTAAATCATCTTCTGATTGCGGAAGATTTATCATTATTGGAAGTACCCTTTCTACTGAAGGATGAAACATGAAAGACAGGACAGCTTCATATAAGGCCATTGATAGAATCAGCAATGTAGCAGCTGATTCGCTTAAATGTATCAATTGTGGCGTTTGCAGTTCCAGCTGCCCTTCCGGAAGACATACAAGCCTTAACATAAGAAGGCTCATAAAAAATGCTGCAAAAAACATTGATATACTTACCAATAAAGAGCTATGGATGTGTACAACATGCTACAACTGCCAGGAGAGATGCCCAAGAAGTATAGATATTGTAGATATGTTACTGGACATCAGGGCTATTTCTGTCCAATGCGGATCATTACTTCCTGAACACAGGAAGACCTGTATGATGCTGCTTGAACACGGGCATGCGGTGCCGATCAGCGAGGGTTGTAAAAGTAAAAGGAAAGAACTTGGCATGGAGGAACATCCTGAAACAGTACATAAATATAAAGAAGGACTTGAAGAGGTAAGAACCTTGCTTTTGGCCTGTGGTTTTGAGAGACTTGTAGGAAAAAAAAATAACCCCCCAGGAGACAATACTTTATGAAAGGGTTATCCCTCTTTCTGGGATGTCTTGTACCCAATAGATATCCAGGTATAGAACTTGCAACCAAATTGTGTCTTGCAAAGCTGGACATTGACCTTGAAGAACTCAAAGGTGCTTCCTGCTGCCCGGCACCCGGGGTTTTTCGGTCTTTTGACAAAGAGATGTGGCTTACACTTGCAAGCCGTAATATAGTGTTATCAGAACAAATGCAAAGAGATATGCTTACAATATGTAATGGATGTTTCAGCACACTTGCGGATGCAAACCGTGCCATTAAAAAAAGTGAAATGACAAAGCAAAAAACAAACAAGATCTTAAAACAGATAGGAAAAGAAGTAAAAGGCGATATTGAGATCCGTCACATAATAGAATATCTTTACAAAGAAATTGGCCCGGAGAAGATAGCACTTCATGTTGAGACAAAACTGAAAATCCGTGTTGCGGTACATTACGGCTGTCATCTTATAAAGCCCACAAGAGACAGAGATCTTGGAAGCTTTGAGAGACCTGTGTTCTTTGACCAGCTTGTGACAGCCCTTGGTGCAACAAGTATAGAATATACGGATAAAATGGCCTGCTGCGGTGCAGGAGGGGGCGTACGTTCATCTATGAGAGAAAAATCCCTGGCAATGACAGAAGCAAAGCTTTCATACATACGTGAGGCAGATGTGGACTGTATAATCAATTCGTGCCCATTCTGCCATATGCAGTTTGATTCTGGCCAGGAAGAGATAAACGAGCATATGAAAGCACAGTATAACATACCTGTACTCCATTATACACAGTTTCTTGGACTTGCCCTTGGATTTCCTGCACAGATGTTAGGCATAGATACGACCATAAAAAAGAATCGCCGGTTAGTAGAGAAAATTGCAGCTGATGAAGACTAGGTCGTCACACACAATGGACAAAGTAAATATAGAGAAAGAATGCTGCAAAACATTTGTGAAATAATTATTAATATTTTCTTTACCAATAACTTTAAGAGATTGAATGCTATTACGTGTGTGCACAATATGAGCGTGTGGCCTAGTCAGGATATGGCGGCAGCCTCCTAAGCTGCAAGCCGGGGGTTCAAATCCCTTCACGCTCGCTATTTTTCTTTTTCACCAAGCTATGGAGAACGATGATTGATAATAAGAAAGGCTACTGTTAACGATATACCTGGTATCAAGAACATCATAGACCATTATGCAATGCAGGGAAAGATGCTCCCGCGCTCCCTGAGCGAACTTTATGAGTGTACCCGCAGTTTCTATGTATGCGAGATAAACGAAAAAATCGTAGGGTGCTGTGCACTGCAGGTGAGCTGGGAAAACATGGCAGAAGTGATGTCCTTTGCAGTTAGAACAGAATATAGAGGAAAGGGCATTGGTACCAAGTTGATAAATGCAGGCCTTAAAGAGGCAAAGTGTCTTAACATAAAAGATGTTTTCACACTAACATATGCAGTTCCGTTCTTTCAAAAACAGGGCTTTGAGATAATCGATAAACAGTTACTTCCACATAAAGTATGGAGCGGCTGCATTAAGTGTCCAAAGTTCCCAAATTGTGATGAAGTCCCAATGCTTAAAAGCATATAACAAAGACTAAAAGTGTTTTTCAAAATAAAGTATATGTTGACTGTATTCAAGTAAAATGAACCCATTTGCAAGATATAGTGAGATTGCTTTTGTAAGTGTTGGGTCTGTTTTCAGCTTTGCACACAAATAGTTCTGGCCTGCAAAGTCCATGGCACTTTTGAGTAATGTTAAACCAAGACCCTTTCCACGGAAGTTTTTCCTTACATAGAGTCTTCGTATCTCACATACCCCATTGCCCAGTGGCTTAACTGCGCAAGTGCCAATGATACTATCACCATCAAACAAAACGAAAAAAGCACCCCCAAGACCACAATATGATCCATATATATCATCAAGGTCGTTGTCCTTTTTGAGGTCATATCCAAAACCCTCATTATAAAGAACATAAAGTACAAATGACCTGACCTTAGCTGAATGAGCCACTGAGAATGGAACTACCTCCATTATGTATACCCCAGAGGGTTTTTTAAGAAATCCGTGGCTATGCAATAGAGCGCATCAATACCTGTGAATAGTATATCCTCATCTATATCGAAACAGGATGAATGGTTAACCTCCACAAACCCTTTGTTTGTATTTCTTGTCCCGATGATCATATATGTTCCCGGTATTTCCTTTAGGTAATATGAAAAATCTTCTGCACCAAAAATAGACTTTGAATTGGTGTCAAATAAAAATGATCTTCTTTTGAGAGCTTTTATAGCTGCCTCTGTAAAAGAGGGATCATTGAAAAGTACCGGGTAGCCATATGTGACCTTAAGCTCATATGTAGGAGATGCTATTTTATCGATTGAATATGAAGACATAAGACAATCAAGCAAATTATGCATTATGACATTGATAAGCTGAGACCCTTTGTCATCAAATGTCCTGAATGTACCTGTGATGCAAAGTTCATCAGGTGTTCTATTAAACTGCTGTCCACTGTGAATAGTACCAAAACCAAGTACGTAGTCATCGGGCTGTATACTGTTGGATATAAATTCATTTAGGCATGATATGAAATCCGAGCTTATACGTATTGGATCCACACATTGCCCTGGTGTTGAATGGTGTCCCCCTTTACCAAATAGCTTCAGAGTGAAAAGATTAGAGCTTGCCATAAAAGAGCCCGGGAATAACTTAATTACCCCTGCCTCAACATCCCCGAATATATGGATACCTATGATAGCATCCACTCCATCTAGGCCACCTTCAGCTATTATTTTTGTTGCTCCCCCGGGAGGGGCTTCCTCGGCTGGCTGGAAGATGAACCTTACAGTTCCATATATATTTGTCCTATTTTCCATTATCAGCCTTGCAACTCCAAGTACCATTGCAATGTGGCCATCATGTCCACATGCATGCATCACCCCGGGATTTCCGGAGATATAGTTTTTATTGAACTTTGTCAATGATTCCTGCACTGCAAGTGCATCAATATCAGAACGTATGGCTATGCATGGACCAGAACCCTTTCCGTGTATCTCTGCTATTACACCAGTATCAGCAATCTTCCTGCATACTATACCAAGCTCTTCAAGTAAACTTATTATGTGTGACTGTGTACCAAATTCTTTAAAGCTCAGCTCCGGACACCTATGAAAGTGTTGCCGGATGTCCACTACCCATTGTTTAAAGGATTGCAATGTTTCACCCTGCAAAGAAGTAAATCGCTGTATGTCAAATAGAATGTAAAGGATATTTAGAATATGTGCATATGTTAATTTCGGCACAATTATATATCATTTGTTGTAACAGTTCATAATCATTTGTCTTTGAGAATTAAATCTGATTACAAGAAAACAATGGTATATAAAAAATCCTATACACCCCTATACATCCATTATTTCAGTATCATTTTTATGTAAGGAAACAAATTAAGCTTTCAATGATCCACTAAAAATATTGCAGTGGAAAGAGGAACACCAATCATGATCAGAACACGACTCCGGGATTTCCTTGTTACAAAAGATGACTGGATCTTTGCTGTCTCCGATTATTTTCATCCTCATGGTATCAGATCAACCCTAAGATATGTGCCGGACGAAAAAGGAGAACGACTGCTAAATAGCAAACATTACAAAAAATACGATTTTGATGTTTCTTTTGAATTTATGCGCAAAAATCGTCCAGAGTGGGTAGAAGATGTACATATAGTACCAAAAGAGAATGTAAAAGCAGTACTTCAGCCCACATCTGCTATAAAGAGATTATATGGAAGTGACAAAAAGGTCACTGCAGTAGTAGATACTCTGGAAAATGCAGGTATAAAGAGAAATATGATAGGTATTACAGGCTCTTTTTTACCAGGTCTTAATAACAAGGGATCAGATATCGATTTTGTAGTCTATGGAACTGACTGGTTCATTGCAAGGGATGTAATAAGCAAAGCAAAGGAACAGGAAGGACCAATTGAGGAAATTGATGAAAGAATGTGGAAGAAGATATACAATAAAAGGATACCTGAGATTTCTTTTGATGAATTTATGCTCCATGAGAAGAGAAAAGGAAACAGAGGCATGGTAGATGGTACTTATTTCGATCTCCTATTTGTCCGCGACTGGGAACAGATAAAAGAGCCTACCCCACGTGGAGAGGATACAGGGACAATGAAGATACAGGCAAATGTCACAAATGCCGATCTCGCCTTTGATAGTCCTTCTGTGTACATGGTCGAACATGAAGAGATAGACCATGTCCTGTCATATACGCATACATATGCAGGGCAGGCCACAAAGGGAGAGACCATAGAGGCACAGGGCGTTGTAGAACAGATAGGCAAGTTGAAAAGACTGGTAGTTGGTACATCAAGGGAACCTAAAGGAGAATGGATCCGTTCACTGACATTACTTGAAAAAAGCTAATTAAAGGAAAACACCCCACCTGAGGAAATTAACCCCCACCTGTTACCTGTCCAATGTCAATGCTACCGGCCTCAGTTCCCTGGGAACGCACATATGATTCAGCATCCTTTGCGTTGCTTGTAGCCAGCCTCTCTTGCTTAAGATCACTTTCATCAGCAAGCACCAGTGTACCAGGTTTATAGTAAAGTCCGGTTGTGCCCATCATCACCCAGGTACCTTCATCATCTACCATTATCTCTGTAACCCTGCCAATTGAGCCTGTATTCATGTACCTTACCACAGAGCCTTTCACGATTTGACTGCCACCCATATCCAGGACCCCTATAGCTTTTTTATCTTCCATTATCCTGCTCCTGTGAGCTATCTTTTAATTATATCTTTTTCTGAACTTATTATGGTGACATCTCTGTGCGCAGGTCTCCAATAGTAGCCACCCTTTCAGCAAAAGCATTGTGCCGGTGTATGCTTTCTTCGTTTACCTGCTTGATGGTAACTATCGCTTCATCCGGAAGATGAGCAAATCCTCTGACAATGTTCTTGGCCATGGCCCGCACGCAATCTTCCACAAACTTGGGATTGCTGTGGGCCGTCTGGACCACCATTGCCTCATCTGAACGCTTAAGAAGTTCAAATACACTTGAGCTCATTGATTTTTCTATTATCTCTATTATTTTCTCAAGAGATACGAAAACGTTGCCAACAACCTCAATAGAAATGATACCTCTGCCACGCTGGTTGTGTGTTGCCATTGGAACCCTGTGGAGGAATTCAGCTATATATTTACTTTCAACTCCAATATGTTCAAGTTCCTTCCTTGCATTATCCCTCATAATTTCCTGGGCGCAAGGACATGCCGTCATCCCTACAACCTCAGCACCAATTAGTTTTTTAACCTTCATGTTGTCAACATCATCGCGCATGGCAATTGACTCCGCAAATATCTCCACCACTTCCTGGCATTCCATACCTGTGGAAGGAGAC
>PXAV01000110.1 GCA_003565715.1 Methanosarcinaceae archaeon | reverse complement strand
TAATATCTTTTGCAGCTTCACATATATGAGATGGTGTAGGGAAGTCAGGTTCGCCAATCTCTAGGTGGATGATATTCTTGCCTTGTTCTTCAAGATATTTTGCTCTTTCAAGCATTTCCATCACGTAAAATGGAGGTATGTCCTTAACTTTTTCCGATAACATTTTACTACTGCTCACATGATTATTTTCTGATATTTTAGGGAAATATAACAAGTGAGAAAAAATCTGGCATGGTGTCAGCGTTAAATTCTCTTTTCACTATTTGATGTAATGGTATGCACATATTCCTACTTAATGGTGTATACTTCCTAGCTAAAAGTGTCTTACTTCAAAGGTACAACTACAAAGCCAGCAGTCACATACTTTGATCAGAGTCCTTGAATGAAGATAATTGCATAATGTAAGAACAGATCAATTAGTCTTCTTTTTGCATATACAATAAACAATCAATAATCTTATATGAGTTAATAACTTTTTACTATATATCAGACGTGGGGGTGGACTCACCGGAGGAGATTGGACCTTCAAAAGATCTTCTTTGAAGTCCAGTCTCTTCCTTCCCGCTTGAACAAATGGGAAAGTGATAGCTTAGTCTAAACAAATCTCCACCCCCGCTAACGATACCATTTTTGCAGGTTGCAGCTTTAAAGAGGAACTGAATGAATAAGGGTTCTTGAAAGTAATTAATCAATAAATAATCAATAAAAAAGGGCCATGGGCCTAAAGATGACTAAGCCTCCGGGGGGATTTGAACCCCCGACCTGCTGATTACGAATCAGCCGCTATACCGCTAAGCCACAGAGGCAAATGTCAGCGACACTATTAACCTATATAATGATTTAATAATTTCGCTTACTTCCCTTGTTTCTTAAGGACACATAGGCATTGTTCACCGGGAGGTGTGATAATTGGCACAGGTTACAGTTTTGTTCAAGTTCTGTGCTTCTAATTCATAAAGGATATATAGAATTAATTCATTTATTGACCATCCAAAATGCGGGAGTTGCCCAGCCAGGCCAAAGGCGCTAGGTTCAGGGCCTAGTCTCGTAGGAGTTCGTGTGTTCGAATCACACCTCCCGCATATTCTAGAATAATCACTTTGCACAAAAAAGTCATTAATTGTTTTTTGAGATAATTACATTCCATATACACGTTTAAATACATACATACATATCTATATATACACATATATATATATATACATATATATATGTGTATTTATTTATTGTAAAAAGCACTGTTTTTTTGTTCATAGCAGATGTTGTATGGTAAGTTATTCATAGTAATTAATCGTTTTACTGTCATATTCGGCTTATACATTATCAAGTTAATTCCTGATCAAAATGAAACTCTATAGCACAAATCTTAATGCTCCAGAAGCAAGTTTTAAGGAAGCCCTTATAAATGGCATAGCACCTGACAGGGGTCTCTATATGCCAAAATCCCTTCCCCGATTCTCCAAGGAGGAAATAGGAGCTTTCAAACATTTAACATACCCTGAAATTGCCTATGCTGTACTCAGCAGGATACTTGAGGGGGAAGTAGATGAAAACTCTCTTAAGGCAATTGCACACGAGGTGTACAACTATGATGTACCCCTGGAAAAGATCGATGAGAAAACCTACATAATGAGACTTGATAGAGGTCCAACTGCTTCTTTTAAGGACTTTGCTGCCAGAATGATGGCAAGGCTTATGCAATATTATCTTGATCAAGATAACAGCTCTCTGACAATACTGACAGCAACTTCAGGGGACACTGGTAGTGCTGTAGCACACGCGTTCTATGGTTTTGATAATATAAACGTTGTGGTGCTTTTTCCAGTTGCTGAGGTTTCAGAGCGCCAGCGTAAGCAGATGACAACTCTAAATGATAACATAAGAGCTATATCCATAGATGGCAAATTCGACGACTGCCAGGCAATGGTAAAACAGGCCTTTGCAGATGAAGAGTTAAAACCTCTTAATCTCTCATCAGCTAATTCTATAAATATTGGGCGGCTTATCCCGCAGTCACTGTACTATATATATGCTTATGCTAAGCTCAGGAGCTTTCCTGAGGAGATAATATTCTCCATTCCTTCGGGTAATTTTGGTAACATGATGGGGTGTGTGCTGGCAAAGACAATGGGTATACCAGTTAAAAAGATTATAGCCTCGGTTAATGAGAACGATGAGGTTCCGGAGTTTATCAGGACCGGTAAATATCAGAAAATCGTCCCCTCAAAGAACTGCCTTTCAAATGCAATGAATGTGGGTCACCCAAGCAACCTTGCAAGACTAATTGCTATCTATGGTGGCGAAATTGATGAAAGGGGCAACATCAAAAAAGAGCCGGATATGGAAAAGCTTAGAAATGATATTTATTCAGGCTCTGTCACAGATATTGAAACAAAAGAAACTATCAGGGAAATTTACGGGAACTACGGTCTGCTTATTGAACCACATGGGGCAGTTGGTATCAAAGGGCTTTTTGATTACAGGGATAAGACAGGTGATGATGCATTTGCTGTGACGCTGGAGACAGCAGATCCTGCAAAGTTCCCTGAACATGTGAGGAAGGAGACAGGTATTGAACCGCAGCTACCTCAAAGTCTCAAAGAGATCGAATCAAGGGAAGAGAATATGGATCATTTGAGTGCAGAGTATGCTTCCTTCAAGGAATATCTGAAAAAACATTTTATGTGAATCCGTATATTTAAGCGATCAACTAAGTTCATTGTCCAACCAAGAAAGTAAACAGGATCTCTATATGTAGCTGCTGTAGCATAAGATAACTTTTCATTTGCAAGAAATGTGATCTTATCCTGTTTTCTACACTTTTCCAATCAGTTTCTATCATCCCTCAATAGCACTCGGATACTATTATCATTTATGCTTGCATATGTAAATTATATAGCAATGGTATTATTTCCAGGTGAGATAGTGAGAAGTAATGAATCGTATCCAATAAAAGGCAGGGGGAAGTACTTTGGGATATGTACATCGTATCACCATTCAAAAGGATGCAACTGTTATACATGTCCTTCCTATCCTGCAGAGGGAACTTTTATGTTCTGTTCAAAAGGAGTGTATGAAGGTACAAAGAAGAATGGCTGCCTTTGTTCTGAATGTATTATCTATAAGAAATTCGGACTTAAAGGGGAATACTTTTGTGCTGACTAACACATCCTGTCATTGTCCATATTAATATATAAATATATTATTATAAAATAATAGCAAACAACAAGCTATAAGCACACACACACATATACATATGTATAAATCTAATGTATTTTTATTTATATTTATATAATAGTAACTATCACTATCAATTTCGTCATGATATGTACTAAATATCTGATTTTTGGTGACACGGTAGGAACTTAGTCGGAACTTAATCCCTTTCCCTCCGGTAAGATGGAATTGTATTGCAAGGGATTGCAGGCAGTTTTTCATTCTCTCAAAGCATTACAACAATTATATCTTGCTCCCTAAAGTATGGGATTTACCAAGTTGATTATGAGTAGGGACAAATTTTGTAATACGGGCATATGTTGCATACTACTTCACCTAAATGTGGCTTTTCTCACAAAGCCTATTTATTATTAAATGGACTATACAACGCACATATCTTGATCGATTGAATCATATTATGGAAAGCACAATTTGCTTAATTGAATCTAAATAATGGAGATCGTATAAATGGCAATCCATCCTATTGAATACCGTTATGGAACAGAAGAGATGAAATTTGTCTGGAGTGAGGCAAACCGACTTGAGAAGATAATGATGACCGAAGCTGCGCTTGCAAGAGCTGAAGCAGATATAGGGATGATACCAAAGGAAGCTGCTGATATAATTGAAGCAAGTATCGGCTCTGTCGAGCTTAATAGGGTAAAATCCATCGAGGACGAGATCAACCACGATATGATGGCTATTGTATTGGCAATTTCTGAAAAATGCGAAGATGATGCAGGTAAGTGGGTCCACTTTGGTGCAACATCAAATGATATGCTTGATACTGCAACAGCTCTACAGTTAAAAGAGGCTGCTAATATCCTTGAAGAGAAGATGCATAAACTTCTTGAGGTACTTCTTATCCAGGCGGACAAAAATAAGAAACTGGTCTGTGCCGGGAGAACCCATGGTCAGATCGGTGTTCCTACAACCTATGGACTGAGGTTTGCAATATGGGCATCAGAGGTAGCAAGGCATATAGAACGCCTGGAACAGCTAAGACCACGCCTCATAGTAGGTCAGATGACAGGTGCAGTAGGCACCCAGGCAGCATTTGGTAAGGAGGGTATTGAAGTACAAAGGCAAGTGATGCAAAATCTTGAGATAGGTTCAGTAGATGTTTCCAATCAGATTATACAGCGAGATCGCCATGCTGAATTTGTTATGTGGATGGCAAATACTGTAACAACTCTGGATAAAATAGGTGTTGAGATTCGCTCATTGCAAAGAAGTGAGATAGCAGAGCTTGAGGAAAGCTTCAGGAAAAAACAGGTAGGATCCTCAACTATGCCTCATAAACGCAATCCTATAAAGTCAGAACAGATATGTGGTCTTGCAAGAATTGTGCGTGCCATGGTGGAACCCCAGCTTCAGAACAACACTCTATGGGACGAAAGGGATCTGACCAATTCATCCTGCGAAAGGATAGTTTTCCCGGAGGCATGTGTGCTCACAGACCACATAATAAAACTTGCTACAGGTGTTATTGAGAATTTAAGGTTCTATCCTGAGAACATACGTCGCAATCTTGATCTGCTCAGAGGCCTGAACATGGGTGAGGCCGTGATGATCGAACTGGCAAAACGTGGTGTAGGTCGTCAGGAAGCTCATGAGCTTGTTAGGTCCAGTGCAATGGAAGCCCATGAAAGCGGCAAGCACTTTAAGGAAGTCTTGATGGCAAATACTGATATTTCTAAATACCTGAGTGAAGAAGATATCGTTAACCTTGTTGACCCGAATATGTACATTGGCACAGCTGTGGAACAGGTCGAAAAAGTTGTAGAGAAACTTAAGATAAGAAAAGATAAGATTAAATGTTAGAGGGCTTTTAAACCCTCATATTGTATTTTACAGAGGAAAAAATGATTTACTCTATTTTATTGTACTTGGATGCGGGTGCACCACATATAGGGCAGCTGCCCTCTGGCTCTCCCTCGTGAGTATGTCCGCAGACACTACAAACGTAGTAATCCATATCTTCATTCTTTCCGATCTCTTCAAGTGCCTTCTCAAATAGTTTAGCATGTATCATCTCTACTTTGTTTGCAACTTCAAAACTCCAGAGGGCTCTGTTGTCCTCTTCCTTTTTAGCCTCCTCTATGAAATCAGGATACATATGTTCAAATTCATAAGTCTCGCCATTTATGGCTTCTTTAAGATTGTCCATTGTGTTACCTATTGATCCCATGCGCTGCAAATGGTTGTGAGCGTGGACAGTTTCTGCTGCTGCTGCTGCTCTGAAAAGTTTAGCGATCTGCTCATATCCTTCGTCATCTGCTTTTTTAGCAAATGCTAGATATGTTCTGTTTGCCATCGATTCTCCGGTAAATGCTGCTTTGAGGTTATCTTTTGAACTCATACGAATCTCCCCTTATTTGATTTATTTCATCTCATTATCTTTCAGGTTGTATATTATTTTACCGCCGCAAAAGTATAGGTCTAATATTCAGTATACCATATCATAACCCCATCAGTAATTGAGTTATTCCATTGTAGCAGTTTAAAGTAATACTGTATTTTTATTATAATTATAACATTTTTTCCAAAAACTTTCCTGTGTAAGAAACATTACTTTTTGCCACTTTCTCGGGTGTTCCCTGCGCAATTACCTCTCCGCCACGGTCACCTCCTTCCGGACCCAGATCAATTATCCAGTCTGCTGTTTTTATAACATCCAGGTTATGCTCGATAACTATCACAGTGTTACCTGAATCTACAAGTCTCTGGAGGACTTCAAGTAGCTTTTTTACATCATCAAAATGAAGGCCTGTTGTTGGCTCATCTAGTGTGTATACTGTTTTTCCAGTGGACCGTTTACTAAGCTCTGTTGCCAGTTTTACTCTCTGTGCTTCACCACCAGATAGTGTTGTGGATGACTGGCCAAGCTTTATGTAACCAAGCCCCACATCATTTAAAGTTCGGAGCTTGCGACTTATAGAAGGTACGTTTTCAAAGAACTCAAGTGCTTCCTCTACAGTCATATCAAGGACCTGGGCAATGTTCTTGTCCTTGTAGGTGACTTCCAGTGTCTCCCTGTTATAGCGTTTTCCATGGCAGACCTCACAGGGTACATAAACATCGGGCAAAAAATGCATTTCAATTGTAATTATACCATCTCCTGAGCAAGCCTCACAACGTCCTCCTCGAACATTGAAGCTAAACCTCCCAGGTTTGTAACCTCTTGTACGTGCCATCTTTGTCTGTGCAAAGAGTTCCCTGATGGGTGTGAACAGATTAGTGTAAGTTGCAGGGTTTGATCTGGGTGTACGTCCAATTGGCGACTGATCAATGGTTATTACCTTGTCAACATTTTCAAGTCCTTCTATAGAAGTGTACTTTCCAGCTACTTCCCTTGACCTGTTAAGCTTCTTTGAAAGTACCTTGTTCAATGTTTCGTTGATCAGTGTGCTTTTTCCTGATCCAGATACCCCGGTTACACAGAGAAGTATTCCAAGCGGGAACTCAACATCTAAGGATTTTAGGTTATTCTGTCCTGCTCCAAAGAGGCAAAGTGTTCCTTTGGATCCACGTCTCTTTTCAGGAACTTCTATCTGCATTTTTCCACTCAGATATTTTCCGGTCACAGAGTTACTGTTTTCCATTATTTCTTTTGGTGTTCCCTGAGCAACGATCTCACCACCATGTATACCTGCCCCGGGCCCCATATCAACCACATGATCAGCACTCATAATAGTCTCTTCATCATGTTCGACTACCAGTACTGTATTGCCGATGTCCCTCAGGTGCTTTAAGGTGTTTATGAGTCTGAGATTGTCTCTCTGGTGCAGTCCTATACTTGGTTCATCCAGAATGTAGAGTACACCCATAAGACTTGAACCTATTTGTGTGGCAAGCCTTATGCGTTGTGCTTCACCCCCAGAAAGCGTAGCAGCTGATCTGCTAAGTGTCAGGTAATCCAGTCCCACATCGACCAGAAATCCCAGTCGCTCCTTTATTTCTTTTAATATAAGGCGTGCAATAGCATATTCCCGGTCCGTTATCTGCGTTTCAAGTTCTCTGAAGAATTCAAGGGCATCTTCTACAGACATTTCAGTAATGTCAATGATATTATTTTCATTTACCGTTACAGCCAGACTAACAGGTTTAAGTCTTCTCCCATGACACATTATACAATGCTTTGTGCTAATGTATCTGCTCATCCTTTCTTTGCTGTTTTCTGACTCTGTACCCGCGTATATCTTTGACAGGTTGTGTATCACTCCTTTAAAGCGACCTTTATGCTTCCACATACCTCCTTTTTTCCCAAAATGTACAAATGGAATAAGCTCTTCACTGCCGTATAATATTATGTGCTGTATTTTAGGATCAAGTTTCCAAAAGGCAACATCCATTGAGAAACCCAGATGGTCTGCCAAGGACTGCAGTGATTGCATGTAGTAACCATCTCTGCTTTTACTATACCATGGTTCAATAGCTCCTTCATTCAGCGTAAGTTCCTTATCGGGAACAATAAGGTCTGGATCGAACTCCATAGAAGTACCAAGGCCATGACATTCTGAACATGCACCCTGCGGGCTGTTGAATGAAAATGCTGCAGGTTCCATTTCCTCAAAACCGATGCCGCATTCAGGACACGCTAGCTTCTCACTGAATGTTAATTCATCACCATCTATGACCTGAACTGTCAGGGTCCCACCACTCTTCTCCAATGCCGTTTCCACAGAATCTGAAAGTCTTTCAACTATACCTTCCTTGATTACTATCCTATCCACTACAATGTCTATATTGTGCTTGAAATATCGGCCAAGCTCTATGTTCTCAGCATCATCAAGCAAATGTATATCTCCATCAACACGTACACGTGAAAATCCTTCTGTACGCAGATCTGTCAGTAACTTTTTGTATTCTCCCTTCCGTTCCCTGACCAGTGGAGCAAGAACATGTATTTTGGTTTTTTCCTGTAACTTCATTATGCTGTCAACGATCTGATCAACACTTTGGGTCTTGATTACTCTCCCACAGTCCGGGCAATGTCTTATTCCTATACGGGCAAAGAGCAATCTTAGATAGTCGTAGATCTCTGTAACGGTTCCTACAGTAGATCGCGGATTCTTACTTGTTGTCTTCTGTTCTATGGATATTGCAGGTGAAAGTCCCTCTATGTATTCTACATCAGGTTTTTCCATGAGTCCTAGAAACTGTCTCGCGTAAGAAGAGAGTGATTCAACATACCTGCGCTGTCCTTCAGCATAAATAGTATCAAATGCAAGTGATGATTTACCTGATCCGCTAAGTCCGGTGATGACTATAAGCTTATCTCTTGGTAAGGTAAGATCAATACTCTTAAGATTGTGCTCCTTGGCATCTTTAATTCTTATGCTTGTCAAAGACATTGTTTATTCTCATTACCTGAATGATAAGTATAGTTTGCGGTATAGCGAACGATTTTAAATCGAGCTTTAAGTCGCTTCAACTTTTCTGCTATTATTTATCTGCATCTGAACACTTCTTACGAGGTTAATTATCCTTACATTTCTCTCGAAATTATTCATGTACGATAAATAAGGAATTTAGTATTAATAGTGTAAGTAAGCAGAGTGAAAGTGCTTTCATTATCGGTTGTAAATTACACTATAACAAAGAATACATCTATTCTCTCAAATTTTTTGAGACAGCTACTGATGTTAGAGGTATCTCCATTTATTTATTTATTTATTTATTTGTATATTTTATTTTATGATAGAATCATATGTGATCATCATGGCATACTTCTGGCTATTGAATTGTCTTGTGTGGGTCAATATTTAAATGATATTG
>PXAV01000129.1 GCA_003565715.1 Methanosarcinaceae archaeon | reverse complement strand
GATAACATGTACTTTGTTAACCAGAAGTATACGTACGAGAACGGCGCTGTGATCCTATCACAAAAAGAAAACTCACTTATGCGTCTTTCACCACAGATGGTAATTACAAAAGTCAACAGTAACACAATACGTATGGATATAAGTATTATAGAGGTCAACAGCTCAAAAAGAAGTTTAACCAGTAACTCGGTCGAAGAGATAAGATTTATAACAGCATCCAGTAAGACATTATATAGTGAAAACGCTTCTTCGGTATCTCTTGAGATCGAAACATCATATCCCCGTGCGTGGAATACCTTTTTTGAAAACTCTGCGTTGGAGAATGATATTGAATGGAGTCCGCAAGGGGATGAAAGCCCTGTTGTTTTCTCCTCAGGGGACCTAAATGCACAAAATGTAATCCTAAATGTTACAAAAACCACTTTTCACGTAAATCTGAACGTTTTGTCATGAGATCAGATATCTTGATACCCTATTAACAAGGTCATTAAGAGCATGTATAAGGCTTAAATCTGATAAAGCCACATTTTTAACTGGGGTACATGATGATAAAAGAAGCTATGCTCTATGAAAAAAAGGATGATGGCAGTGTGCAGTGTAAACTGTGCGCCCACAGATGCAGTATATCGCAGGGAAAAAGAGGATTCTGCAGAGTGCGGGAGAATAAAGGTGGAGTGCTTTATACATTAAACTATGGCCTGGTTTCAAGTGAGGCGGTAGACCCGATTGAAAAAAAGCCACTCTTTCATTTTCTTCCGGGTTCACTTGTCTATTCGATGGGAACTATCGGTTGTAATTTCCGATGCAAACATTGTCAGAACTGGGCCATATCCCAGATAGATATAGATAAATCCATTTCAGTTAATATAAGTCCCTTTGAAGCCGTGGAAAAGGCACTTGCCTCTGGTGCTAATGCTATAGCCTGGACATATAATGAACCCACCATCTGGTTCGAATACACCTATGATTGTGCAAGACTGGCAAAAGAAGAAGGACTTTCAACTGTATATGTTACAAATGGATACATAAGCAGAGAAGCAATGGAGATGATTGCCCCTTATCTGGATGCCTTCAGGGTGGACATAAAAGCTTTTACAGATGATTTTTACAGAAAAGTAGCAAGTGCAAGACTTAAACCTGTGCTAGACTCTGCAAAACATGCAAAGGAATTGGGGCTGCATGTAGAGGTTGTTAACCTGATAATACCAACCTTAAATGATTCATCTGAAGAAATTAGGGAAATGTGTGTGTGGATAAAGGATAACCTTACTGCCGATACACCTGTTCATTTAACCAGATTCCATCCATCTTATAAAATGCAGCACATACCAGCAACCCCACTTAAAACATTGGAACTGGCCTATAAGATCGCTAGAAGTGAAGGGCTCAGGTATGTGTATCTGGGAAACGTTCCTGCAACAAGGTATGAGAACACTTTTTGTCCAAAATGCTCAGAATTGCTTGTAGAAAGGAGTGTTTTTAGCACAAGAGTGAACATACTGAGAGATAAAAATGAGTGTCCGCGCTGCGGAGAGCGTATCGCTATTGTGCTTGAAAAGTAAAAAGTGAAAAAACAAATGAGCTTTAAAAAGGTTAAGCAATAAAATACAGAATGTAACTTACATTCATTACCATTTATTGAAAGGAGGAGAGTAACTACCCCTCAATTTCCAGTGGAAAGTATATATTAAAGTATAAACAATAATAATCATAATAATGATTTCTTGCTCTGAAAGATTGTATAAGCAACAATAAAAAATATACAGAATATGAAGATACAATCAAAAGGTTTAAAAGCAATAAGTGCATTAGAGGGTTTCGCGCGTGAGCGCCATACCGAGAGCCGCAATAACTCAGTTGGTAGAGTGTCTGGCTGTTAACCAGAATGTCACAGGTTCGAGCCCTGTTTGCGGCGCTTCAATCTTTTTCGCAGTGGGCCTGTAGCTTAGCCAGGTTAGAGCGCTCGGCTCATAACCGAGCGGCCACCGGTTCGAATCCGGTTAGGCCCACTTAAATACTTTATAAAATCATTTAACTTATACAAATGTTTTCATAAAATAGCTTTTAACTACTCTTTTTAACTTCTGTTCTTGCAAAATTATCACACTAATAAATGAGGTTTCAAAATAAAATATATTAGATTGGATCAACGGGGGTAGTTCATCATTTTTTTGTGAGTTTACTGTGTGCTCTTTTCTGTAGTTCTTTCAACTTTGCATCATCAGGTATTTCTTTCAATGCATTATCATACATCTCAATAGCAGTTGTAAAATCACCAAGTCGGTACAAAGCTATACCTTTGTGCTTCCAGACTATAGCTGTTCCATATCCTAGTTTTATCATTTTGTTGAAGCATTTCAGAGCTATCTGGTTCTGCCCAAGGTGAAGACATGTAATACCTTTGTTCATCATTGCCGTGGCGTTTGAGGGCTGGAGCTGCAGGGCAGCCTCAAAACACTCAAAGGCCTTACCATGGTCTTTTTCAGTTCCTGATCTGACTCCCTCTTTTATCCATTCATCGACACCTTTACGGTCACGTTGCCTGAGTTTTCTCCTTGCTCGGTTCAGTGCTGAAGTGTGGTCGAATGGTCTTTCTTTTGATTTTCTTTGCACTGTCCCATTGTCACATTCCTCACTTTGTCTTTCGATCCCTATGGTCGCCTTTTTCTTCAGGGGTATATATGCGGGTTTACCAAGCATCTTTCTCAGGATCATGATAGCAGCATCCCTGTCAAGTGGATTATTATTGTTTCCACATTTTGGAGACTGGATACATGAAGGACATCCTTCGTAACATGGACAGCTTTCAATTGATCGCAGCGTAACCTCAAGCATCTCTACAATTTTTCCATAGCCTTTTTCGGCATAACCTACTCCACCAGGATGCCCGTCATACACAAAAATACCGCTGTTACCTGAAATATCAGGATGTGAAGAGGTTGAAACTCCGCCGACATCATTCCTGTCAGCAAGCAGATGTAGTGGATACATTGCGATCATAGCGTGCTCTATAGCATGTATACCCCCGGCAAGGTCACGCTCATGTTCACTTACTAGTTCAGTAAAAGAGTATGGAAGCTCAAGCCAGATAGCTTCGGTCTCAATCCTGAATTCAGGCATATCCAGAGACGTATGGCCAAGTTCGTTATCTGATCTTTGCTGGAATTTTCTGTAACCAGTTACTTGCTGGGTAACATCCACATCACCAAAACCAACTTTTACCTCAGCACATGTGAACAGAGGTTGTGTTTCAACAAGTTCCTTTATAGCAATATCAGATGATATAATGGCCCGTGTATAGTACCCATCTGCTGCCTGTTCAACATAGATCTCCTTTTTATCATGATCCTGTTTAGTAACACGATATGGATTACCTCTGTTGATATAGATAGCACCCTCAAAAGCTTCCCTGTATGCTCTCATTCTTTCCATATCTCTTTCCAGTGGTTTCCTTGTATTTGTATCAATGATGGTATATGTGTCACCTTCAATGTTCCTTATAGATATCTTCATATGTGGTGCAGGATCAGTTGACTTTTTCTCTTCTTTCCCTTCCAGCAGCCCTTCCTCTTCGAGAACTTTTACAATGGTACTGAACTCAGGTCCGAAGTATTCTATATCCTCTGATAGAAGTGGTGATTCCTTCGCGGCACAGAGCAGGTGCCCTGCCTGTATGTAACGGTTTGAGACATTTATGACAGCTTCCTCACAGTTTCGTCTGAAGAAATCCTGTGGATTTCTCATATAGTACTGGTCAAGAGCATTTGAATCTGCAACAAGTGCTACAATGCTCTCCCTGGTTCCGCGGCCTGCTCTTCCAGCCTGCTGCCTTGCACTCATTATCGTTCCGGGAAAACCATCCATTATACATGCATCCAGTCCGCCAATATCTATACCCAGTTCAAGAGCATTGGTAGATATTACCCCGTCTATCTCCCCGGCAGCAAGACCTTTTTCTATCTCCTCACGTTCTTCCCCATGGTATCCTCCCCTATAGGAGCTGATCCTCTTATCCACACCTCTATCTGTCAGAGTGTTTCTGGCTTGCACGTACATCCTTTCCACTTTCTGCCTCGATCTGGCAAATACTATGGTTTGAAGATCGCTCTGAACAAAATTTGTGAAAAGATCCACAGTTTCACCAAAGCTGGCTTTTCTATGTGTGAATTTTCTTTTATTTGAATAATATGGAGGGTTCCAGAACACAAATTTCTGTGAACCATGGCCAGAACTATCATTATCTATAAGCTTCATTTTCTTGCCTGTGAGAGCAGAACTGTGTTCAACCGGATTTCCAATTGTGGCTGTACAACATATATAAACAGGATCCGCACCATAGTTATCACAGGTACGAGTAAGTCTCCTGATGAGGTTTGCCATATGACTCCCCATAACACCGCTATATGAGTGGCTTTCGTCTATAATGATATAGTGAAGATTGGAAAGGAAATGCTTCCACTGATGTTTCCATTGAAGAAAACTCATGTGGAGCATTTCGGGATTTGTGAATATTATCTTAGTATTACCATACTTTACTGCATTTTTTTCATTTTTTGTCATGGAACCTACAAAACGGTCTATCTTTGCATTTAGCCCCATGGTCATGCTTAGTTTCCTGAAGGTATCAAGCTGATCATTCACAAGCGCATTCAGTGGTGAGATATACAGTGCTGTAGCATGTGGTTCCTGTAGCAACCCTTCAAAAACAGGAAGCATATAGCATAATGATTTGCCACTTGCTGTGCTTGTAGAAAGTACAATGTTCTCCCCATTTCTTGTTCTTTCAACAGCTTCTGCCTGGTGAGAATATAGTTGTTTAATTCCATTTTCACGCAACGCATAGCTAAGTAGAGGGTTCATCTCAAGATCTTTGTAGCATGCCTTCCTTTCAGGTATTTCTTCTATGTGAATGATCTGTCCTTTATACATTCTTGAGGATTTTATTTTTTCAATTACCTGGAAAATATCCATTAATAACTGCTCCAAACTTTGTTAAGTAACCAATCGTTTAATTATTTCACTTGAATATTTCATTATCCATGATCATTACTGACATATTACCACGACTAAAGTGCGTGGATTTCTACAGTTAATTGCTTTGTAATATATGATCAAGCTGTAAAAAAATATAGGGTCTGTAACCATCTATATGAATGAACTCAAATGCTATCTTTTCGGGGACCGTTCATAGTGCTCATTAAAGAGACTTCTGTGAGTACTTTTGATAAGAAGAGAAATATATCAGGGTGGCTTAGAATAAATCAAAATGATCATCGAGTAGATATCACCAGATTCTTGCCCGCTTCAAAAGCTCTGTTTAAGAGGACTTTATCTTTTGCAACCTTGCCCTTCTCAAAACAGTTATTAGCAAGGAATTCATCCGTAACACTATAACCCAGAGCTTCAAGAGGCATGGTGAGTGCTGCCAGTGCAAAGCCCATCTCATCAGTTTTTTCCTGTTCGCAAACAGTAAATACAAGAGCTTTTCGTCCCTGACCTTCGAGTTTGCTTGAATAAGGCCCAGGACGTTCATAAGAGAAATTATAATATGGATAAAGTCGGTCTATAAAGGCTTTCATAGGTGCTGTTATATTATAATTATATGTAGGAGAGCCAAGGATAATACCTTTGGATTTTTCTATCTCAGGATAGAGAGATCCCATACCATCATGGAACTGTATACATGTTCCGGCTTTTCGACAGGCTTCACAACCAATGCAGGGTTCGATCGAATAGTTTCTCAACAAAACTTTTTTTGTGTCGGCACCTTCTGATTCTGCACCCATCAGAAAATAGTCCAGCAGGATATCAGTGTTCCCTTTATTCCGTGGACTTCCTCCAATTCCAAGGATTTTTACTTTGTTCAACTTATCTGCCTCCTCTCCCATTATACTAATTGTTTTATTTGTTGCTGAAAATACCCGTGTAATGTGGACATCGGAAATACTCGGTAATCTAACAAACCTGAATTCTTCATGTGCTGATTTAGTTCTACTGTTTGCACATGGCCACACCTTGTAGATTCACGATGCAGATAATTCTTTTTTTTGAGTTTGCCGGCCATATTATCGATAAGCTTCTACCTGCCCTTTTAATAAAAAAGTATACTTTTAGTAATGTTTCTTGTATTTGTTGATGTTATTTATCTTTTTGTATTTAAATAACAATTAATCCCTGTTCTATTTCAGAGAAATGGAACTCCCATTCGATCTGTGATTAATGCGATAATAAATAACGGAATGATTTAATAGGCATGGGACCAATTACTCCCACATGACACAGCATGATAATGATAAGCAGTCCCGTACAGAAGAAAACATAGAGAAAGAACAAAGACCCCTTAGGTTTCAGAGCATGAGCCGCACTTATATTGATGAAAAAGAAGTCAATGAGCTGCCAGGATTTTGCATTAAATACCCAGAACACAAAAAAGAAGGGCTCCAAAGTGCAGCAGATATGTGGATAGATAGGGACAGGCTTTTTGAGGGTGTTTCAAAAAAAGGGCTAGGTCCTGAAGACTTGAAAAGTATATTAAATAAGTGACTATGCAGTCCACAATAATTATAGACAAAGACTTGTTGCTTATTGGATTATCTTATTAATCCTTGTAGTATAATTACAATTAAGTACCCATTAAAATAAAAGATTTAAATCTTTTATTTTACGTATTTATTTTCATTGGAACCTATAATCTTTTATCGTAGTGGATGAGGGTTTTTTCTATGTTGTAGAGTCAACAAAAATCATTTATGTTTTTTATTACTTAATAAACGTAGAACAGGTTTATTTGTTTTAAACACAAGCCAGTTTTTTAAAAAGTTATATATATCACGCTGATATACATTAATATATACCATATTAACATCAAGAAAGGAGGTAAGCATATGGCACCATGGGAATATGATATAAGATCGATACACTATGGAAAATGGAATACAACAAAAGATGACCTTAACAAGTTAGGCATGGATGGATGGGAACTTATCCGTTTCACTGACGACGTTGACGAGAATGGAATGGTGAAGGCTTTCTTCAAAAGGCCTGTTGACTGTCTTGAAGGCTAAAACCGGACCATTTCTTTCTTTTTTGACCTGGGTCCTTTTTAAGCAATCTGAGTTAAAGATAAATAAAAGTTTCAGCAGGCTAATAAGTTTTACTTGTTTTTACGTCCGTTTGTTTGCTATGAGGGTTTTGTAAACATCAAAATATAGTGATAACTACAAGATCGCCTATGTAATTAGGGCAAAGTTATTTATTTCAATGCAGGATTTTATACCCTGCTCCAAGCTTGCTGAAAGCATACAGGTTCTAAAGCTGTCACTTTATACTATGCAAGCCAGTATTGAGCATTCATAGCAATGATACACAGTCAATATTAGCATAATGGCTAGCTTAATAGCTGGTCTTAACCGGATTAAAATCATGATCCATAAAACGTTTGAATATTATTTGAATAGGTGAAATTATGACAGTTGATGATTCAAAAGACCTTTTCGGAACAAAAAAGATAATAGAGTTAGCTGATAAGCGGGTAACCATCTATAGCTTAAAGAAACTGGAGGAGCTGGGAATTGCAGATATATCAAAACTTCCATACTCTATCAGGGTACTGCTTGAAGCAGTATTGAGAAATGTGGATGGAAAGGTTATCACAATGGATGATGTAAAGACCCTTGCTGAATGGGATCCTGTAGATGTTCCCGCAAGGGATATACCCTTCATTCCTTCAAGGGTTCTCATGCAGGATTTTACCGGTGTTCCGGCGGTCGTTGATATTGCTTCAATAAGGGCTGCAATGCAAAGACTTGGAGGAGACCCTTCATCGATAAACCCGGTAATCCCTGCGGATCTGGTCATCGATCACTCCATACAGGTTGATTGTTACGGTACATCGTATGCGCGTAGCTGCAATGAGAAGTATGAATTCCATCGTAACAAAGAAAGATATGAGCTACTTCACTGGGCACAAAATGCCTTTGATAATATGAGAGTTGTCCCCCCTGCCAGCGGGATAATACACCAGATAAATCTTGAGTTCCTTGCATCGGTTGTTCATCTTAAGAAAAAGGACGGTGAATTGGTCGCGTATCCGGATACACTTGTTGGCACCGATTCCCATACCACAATGATAAACGGACTTGGAGTACTTGGATGGGGTGTAGGAGGCATTGAAGCTGAAGCTGTTATGCTTGGACAACCCTATTATATGCCCGTTCCACAGGTAGTAGGCTTTAAGTTGACCGGAGAGCTGAAAAATGAAGTAACATCCACAGATCTTGTTCTAACTGTTGTTGAAATGCTAAGAAAGCATGGTGTCGTAGGCAAGTTCGTAGAGTTCTACGGGCCAGGGTATAAAGCCCTTCAACTAACAGACAGAGCGGTTCTTGCAAACATGGGACCAGAGTATGGTGCGACAATGGGATTCTGTCCTGTTGATGAATCAACACTTGATTACATGCTTCTGACTGGCAGGAACAGGGAAGATATTGATTTTGTCAGGACATATTGCAAAGAGCAGTGTCTTTTCATGGAAGATGACAGTGATGAACCGGAGTTCAGCTCAACCCTTGAGCTTGATATAAGTACAGTGGAACCCTGTCTTGCTGGCCCAAAAAGACCACAGGACCGCATACCTGTGCAGGATATGTCAAGTTCGTTCCACCAGACTATGAAGGATGTTTTCATGGCAAAAAGTGGGAAGAATTTAGATGGTGCTAATCCAGAGTACAGTCGCTGGCTGGAGGAAGGAGGATATAGTGTTACCGAAATAACACAGCCCCACCATACAGGTCTCAAAAAGGTAAAATGTGTAGGTGATGCTGTGGATTTATCCCATGGTTCAGTGGTCATCGCATCCATAACATCATGTACAAACACATCCAGCCCAGATCTTATGATAGGTGCCGGACTGCTTTCAAAGAAGGCTGTTGAAAGAGGAATTAAGGTAAAGCCTTTTGTTAAGACCAGCCTGGCACCAGGTTCCCGTGTAGTTACGGATTATCTAGAGAAGGCGAACCTTTTGCCCTACCTGGATGCACTTGGATTCCACCTGGTGGGTTATGGAT
>PXAV01000157.1 GCA_003565715.1 Methanosarcinaceae archaeon | reverse complement strand
GCACCAGGAGTGGAATGTGTTTGCTCGTTACCGGCATAGACAAGGTTGTTTGAAGTCCTTCCATCTGTGATGGAAATCACCAGCTGGTTAACGTCAACTGACGCACTCCCCACATTAAGTCCTACAGTAAGCCTTAAAAGATCAACTGTACTAGAGAGCTTCGTTAGATCTGATGAATTTGAAGCCCTTATACCTTCGACGTTCCTTACCTGAAGGTTAGAGGATACTTCCTGGGTTGCTTCTTTACCTGTGGCCTGAGCCTGTTGCTGCAAGACCCCCGAGGTCTGGATGAGCACAGCAGCAGCTACGGCAGCCACAAGTACCATTGCTATAAAGATAATAAGAGTACCTATACCCACCTGGGCACTGGTATTTCTCTTTATGTTAAGATTCTTGTTTGCTTTCATGTACGATTCTCCTCATATATCCATTTAATTTTGGATTAGTTTACTAATATATAAATGATTAATATAAATAATGTTTGGTTGGATATATCAAACAGCAAACCAGCAAAAAAGAACACTGTCTGATTTTCTTTGATTTTTTGATGTGTTGTGGAAATTGCAAAAAAACCGACGTGTTTAAATAATATCAACGTGTTGCACATATTTGTACATTATAGAATATATGTGGTTATTATATGCATTCAACAATAGATGATATATTAAAATCGACTGATAAGAGAGTACTGAAAATAAGATGCAGTGATAATCCTGAATGTATTAGAAAAAATACGGAATGCAAAGTGGACATTGCCACAGCGATAAAAGGAAAGAAGAAAGAAGGAAAGGTGGCTGTGATAGCAGAAGTAAAACCTGCGTCACCTGGAAAAAAGCTCATGGATATATATGCAGATGATGCTGCACATATAGCAGCAGAGATGCAAAGCGCAGGGGCCGTTGTGATCTCTGTTCTCACAGAGCCGGACTTCTTTTTTGGGTCTATCGAAAACCTGGAAGCTGTAAGGCATAGTAACAGTCTACCTGTGCTGCGCAAGGATTTTATTATTGACCCCATTCAGATCGATGAAGTTGAAAGTGATATGATATTGCTGATAGCAGGTGTTCTTGGAGAAGACCTTAAAGGAATGGTCGAGATTGCCTTGGCAAAAGGATTTGAGCCTCTTGTGGAAGTACATGACAGAAATGAACTTGAGATGGCCCTCAAAACAAAGACAAGGATGATCGGCATAAATAACCGCGATCTTAACACGCTGAAGATAGACCTTGGTACTACTGTAGCACTTGTCCCCATTATAAGGGATTTTGACCGAAGAACCGGATCAGACCACATAATAGTAAGTGAAAGTGGCATGCAAAACACAGATGATATAAAAAGGGTCATCACAGCAGGTGCTGATGCTGTGCTTGTGGGTAGCTCAATAATAAAAAGTGGGGAATTCTACAAAACGACAAAACTGTTTGTTGATGCATTCGAAAATGAGAAATCATTCAAAGATGGTGAATTATAATGAAAGATTCTATGTATGGCAGATTTGGAGGCCAGTTCGTTCCGGAGACGCTGATGCCAGCACTTACAGAGCTTGAAGATGCTTATAAGCTATATAAGGACGATCCAAGATTCCTTAAAGAGCTTGGTAATTATATGAAGGAATTCGGAGGGAGGAGAACTCCTCTTTATTATGCAGCAAATCTAAGTAAGAAGTACGGCATCAGGATATACCTTAAAAGAGAGGACCTTGTTCATGGTGGTGCTCACAAGCTCAACAATACCCTTGGGCAGGCACTTCTGGCCAGATATATGGGAAAAGAGCGCATCATTGCAGAAACCGGTGCAGGCCAGCATGGTACTGCAACAGCTATGGCAGCTGCAAATATGGGATTTAAAGCAGAGGTTTACATGGGTGCTAAGGATGTCATGCGTCAACACATGAATGTATACAGAATGGAACTTATGGGTTGTGAGGTACATGCTGTAAGATCTGGTTCAATGACCCTTAAGGATGCCATCAATGAAGCCCTTCGGGACTGGGTCACAAACGTTCAGAACACACATTATCTAATCGGATCAGTGGTGGGCCCGCATCCATATCCTATGATAGTACGCGACTTCCAGAGTGTTATAGGAAAGGAAGTAAGAGAGCAGATACTAGAAAAAGAGGGGCGTCTGCCTGACTCAATCGTTGCCTGTGCAGGTGGTGGAAGCAACGCAATGGGTATATTCCATCCATTCATTAAAGATGAGAATGTAATGCTCTATCCAGTGGAAGCAGGTGGTGAAGAACTGAAAAATACAGACCGTGAGGCACTGCATTCGTCCTCGCTCTGCATCGGTGAGGAGGGTATACTACAAGGTGCACATACATTGATACTCCAGGACAGATATGGCCAGATACTCGAGTCAAGTTCTGTGTCTGCAGGTCTTGACTATTCAGGTGTCGGGCCGGAGCTTGCCCACCTTGCCGATATTGGAAGGATAACTCCATGTAATGTCAGTGATCATGAGGCCCTTGAAGCGTTCTATGAGCTTAGCCGCATGGAGGGTATCATACCAGCACTGGAATCTTCTCATGCTGTGGCCTATGTGATGAAAACAGCAGAAACTGGAAAGCTTGGGGATCTTGTGGTAATCAACCTATCCGGAAGAGGAGATAAGGACCTGGAAACCGTTTTCAGACTAAGGGAAAGTAAAGAAGGGGAAGAAACAAAGACAGTTGAGGACAAAAAGGAACCGGATAATAAAATCAATGATAAGGAGGTATGCCTGTGAGAATAGCGGAAAAATTCGCCGAACTTAAGAGGAGAAAAGATAAGGCCTTGATAGCATATGTGTGTGCAGGCGATCCATCTGTAGAAGCCACAAAGGAAATAGTACATGCTCTTGTCAAAGGTGGGGCAGACATAGTCGAACTTGGGCTTCCCTTCTCAGATCCGGTGGCAGATGGACCGACTATACAGGAAGCATCTACACGTGCACTTAAAGCGGGCATGAACCCTGACCTGTACTTTGAAATGGCTGCATCGATCCATGAAAATGTTCCTCTCATATGCATGACCTACTATAATCTCATATACAAAAGAGGTACAGAGAAATTTGCCAGAGATTGTGCAAGTTCAGGTATTACCGGGATCATTGTACCAGACCTGCCTTCAGAGGAATCCGGTGAACTGCATGAAGCCTGCAAAAGAAATGGTGTTGATCTCATATTCCTTGTTACCCCTGTGACAAGCGATTTAAGGATAAAGAGCATACTTGGCATGGCATCTGGTTTTTTATATATTGTATCAAGACTTGGAGTAACCGGGCAGAGAACGGACGTTGCCGGCTCCACTAAGGATATACTCAATCGCATAGATAGCAGAGTCCCAAAAGCTGTTGGATTTGGGATATCCAATAAAGAACAAGCTGCAGAAGTAATACATGCCGGATCAGATGCCGTAATCGTTGGCTCTGCATTTGTGAGTATCATTGCCTCCGGTGACAATGTTAATTCAAGGATAGAAAGACTTGCACATGAGATAAAGCAAAGTTGCATTAATTAAAATAGTCACTACCACCCTATGAATAGGGGAGATTCCTTTTTTATCTGAGAATGAAAATTATCTGTGAATGAAAATATAATAAGTGACTAAGCACTTATTCTGCAAATATCTGGTCAACGAACCATTGTGGATCGAACTTACGCAGATCATCATATCCCTGCCCTATCCCAAGGAATAGTATCGGTTTTCCTGTGATGTATGCAATCGAAATGGCAGCACCACCTTTGGCATCGGCATCTGTCTTTGTGAGTATTGAGCCATGTATAGGTACAGCGTCATTGAACTGGGCCGCCCTTTCAACAGCATCGTTACCTGCAACAGCCTCATCAACGAATATAATAAGATCTGGCGGTGCCACACGACATACTTTCTTGAGCTGTTCCATGAGATTGATGTTTGTGTGCATACGCCCAGCCGTATCTGAGAGTACAACATCGGCCTTGCTTGCCTTTGCATGCTGTATTGCATCATATATCACAGCTGCCGGATCACCCTGCTCATGATGTTTGATGATCTTTACTCCCACCTTCCCTGCATGTATTGCAAGCTGATCGATGGCACCGGCACGGAATGTATCTCCTGCAGCTACCACTACAGACATACCCTGGTCCTTGAAGCGTTTTGCCAGTTTGGCTATAGATGTTGTCTTACCTGTACCGTTAATTCCGACAAAGACTATATGTACAGGTTTTTGTGCATTCCTTACATGCTCATCAAGATCAAAAACATTAGCGCTCATCACATCATAGATGGCCTTTTTAAGTGCATCCTCAACAATATTGCCGGTATTGCTCCCTATACGGCGCCTTGTTCCAACAAGCTGGTCCCTTACAGACCCTGCAATGGATTCTGAGACAGAAAGGGCAATGTCGTTCTCAAGGAGAGCCATTTCAAGTTCCCACAAGGGTTCTTCCAGGTCATCTTCCTCAAGTATGAACTCCCTTTCAAGAACAAATGCTTTCGCCTTTTGTGCAAGACCTATTTTTTTATTTCCAGGCGTCTTTTTTTCAGCTGTTTCCTTCAGACCCTGTGACTCGGCATCACCAATATTCGCCTTTTCCTGGATCGATGAAACAGATGTTGATGATGTAGTCGGGACAGATGACATGGAGTCATTTGATAGCCCATTACCAGTATCCTCCACGTTTTCCAGTGGAACTGCTTTCTCATCGATTCTTGTCCCTATCTTTTCCTTAAAGCCTGTAAGTTTTTCTTTGAGCTTATTGAACACTTGATCCAACTCTTTTATCCGTCATCTTTTAAGCTTTAGATTTTAGTTCTTCAAACTGATGAAGAACGAAGGTAAATCACTGGGAGCCTTTGTTCCCAGCGGACTGTTGCACAGGAGTATGCTGATTAGATTGCTGCTGATTAGTTTGCTGCTGTTTGGAGAAGTAGGATTCAATGGACTGCATCTGCTGACCTAACTGGGCCATTGTACTGTTCATCCTCTCAAGAGCACCGTTAAGCTTTTCCATACGACGCTGCAGTATGTCCTTTGCATCTCCCATTGGCCGCTCCACACTCACACCAGCTCCAATATCCACCACTGCCTTACCGGTTTGACTGATATTGGCATATACAAATGAACCGGAACCTATGGGAAACATCATTTCATCCCCCTCTGAAACATTAGAGAGCTCCTCTATAGTACTGAGTGCTCGGTTGCATTCTTCAATTGATACCTGTATCATGCTTATCTGCTGCTGTACCATTTCAGCACGCTTCTGAATCTCATGGTACTGGTTTGAAAGCAAACGTGGGTCCTGTTCATTCATATTGCTCATATATCATGCCTCTTGTATACTGTCGATCCTTACAAAGTTCCTTTTGATCCCGTGCTTGCTTCCAAAAAGAGAATATACCTTTTCAGTGGCATTCTTCTCGTTCTGGCTTTCAATCACCTTTGTGAACTTTTCCCATGCTATTCCGGCCTTGAATGTGCCTTTGACCTGAAATGTCTTCATTTGAATCACCTCATTATTATAAAAGAGCTATAAAAAGCTCAGTGCATCTTCGATCCTTCCAAGTTCATGACCTGTAGTCTTTGAACCTGCAACATATCCCCGTGTATTGGCAATTATCCCTGAACCCACCATATGGGTCCCGTAATTTGAGGTACCTATATCCACCGGAAGCCCGAATAGCTCTTCGAGTACCTCCAGCTCCGAACTTGATACCCGGGGGTTAACAAGTAGTCCTTTGTTAGTTGCAACCCCTGCCATGCCTACGGTCCTGGCACCACCGATCGTACCACGCCTGGCATCCACTTTCAGGAACTTAGCTATTGTCTCAACAGCAGTATCGCTAAGTTCCGGATGCACCAGCGCAGCAGTATCATTGGCAAGGACAATATTACCCAAAGCATTGATCCTTCCCGGTACTTCATGAACAGGTACATCGATATTCTCCTGTCCCTTCACACTCGCACCCATTGGAAAAAGCAGTGAATTGGAATTGCCCCGGCAAAGTGACCCTACAATGGTGCTTCCGTTAACAAGGACTTCCCTGACCTCGACCTTAAGCAACTTTTCAAGTATGTCCTTTGTATGTTCCGGCGTACCCAGTGGCACCAGAGCAATATCTTCAGTACACGTTGCAAAAGCCCCTATTATGGGACTGTCCTGTATATTGATAGTTCGTATCATTATTTTATTCGGGTCCTACTTTCTTTGAACTGGAACGATGACTGGAGCACTTAAGCAAGTTCTGCCTGGACTTCCCCGTCTTCAAACTTTGCAGCCCGTACACGAATGAACAATGGTGGCTTCTCGCAACCGCGTTCCCATACTTTTTCATTGATGGTCTTGTCTATTTTGACCATCTCTGGCTCAACCTTCATGTGTCTTGTAAGATATGTCCTGATAACAGATACTGCCAACTTGGCCCTTTTCCAGCGTGGTCTTTCCTTTATTTCACGCAGAGGGATCGTGTAGATCTGTTCTTTTACTATGCCTTCTTCCATTAATCATCACCTGCTTATTTCACATCGAGACTGCTTCTTCTCCAGTGTCTTCTCTTGGGGTGGCTTACAACCTTTCGGCCGGTCTTAATAATGACCCATGTAGGAACCCTGTGGTTCTGCATGTGTGCTTTTGCCAACCTTGTCTTCTGTCCTTTAGTATTGTGACTCACTTGTCTCACCTATCTATGATTGATATTATTTGATATATTGATTGAATTCTGAAGCTATAACATGACCATTATATAAATCTTTAATCATTTATTGCTGTAGTTTATGCTTTGCTGCGACTAATAACCTGTGACTGCACATGTACAGGGAAAAGTTCCTTCACCTTTAGAGGACCATGGCGCTGTGTTATCATTTCTCTGAGCTCGGTCTCGTAATCTGCTTTAATGACATCTTCACTGAGACCTTCCTCGATGACCAGATGCTGTTTTACAAGTTCGTTCACAGCAGCACGACCAAATCCCCTGAGGGGGCACATGTATTGGACCCTGTGCCTGTCCTCTATGCTTCTTATATCAGGCATTTCCAGCACAGGAACACGATCATCCCGGCGAGTACCATCTGCAACGTAAGCTACACGTTCATCGGAAACAAGATATTCGATAGCGCTTTTGTGAATGAGATTGATGGCGTTTTTAGGAAAACCATCCTGCATGACCATTTCATATGCCTTTTCAAGCACAGAGATATCAGGCCTGATAACCCTGTGAGAGAAACCAAGCTTTTCTGCAGTTCTTGCAGCCACCTCCTCAACAGAAACCAGAAAGAAACTGCAGGTCACAAGCTCCACATCAAAGAACGGCTCAAGCAATATAGCAGAAAGGGAGCTATCCTTTCCACCACTGAACATGACCGATACATGCATGAAGATACTCACATGCGCTTTATGGTAGGCTCCCTCTTTTTGGGTTGCATCTGGACAAGAAGCTGTTTGAGCTTCTCATCGTCGATTACGTTCTGTATCCTGCCGTTTTGCGCAAGCATTATCAGTTGTGATTCTAGCTGCTCGGCCAGTTCCTTGCGCGACATGCGCAGATTTGCCAGCCTTTCACGTGCTTCAGGGGTCAGTATCTGGCGCATGATAGCCTGTTTCTGGGCCTCCTGTTCTGCCTGTGCCTTCTCCTGTTGCTCCATAGCCGCCTGCATCTCATAAGGATCCATCTGCTGCTGGGATGATTGCTGTTGCATTTGCGCAAGTCTTCTTTTTCTTATTTCTTCAAGGTCGTCCGTCATAAAAATCACCTATGCTTTACATTAATGTAAGCAATGATACCTTAATAGAGTTACCGAATATCTGATCCGTTGTCAGTACTTACTAAGACCCGGAATACTTTCCACAAGGTCCTGTTTGACCTCATATGCAAGATTATCGAGCATGGACTGCCCCTGGGGAGATACAACACGGCCGCGTTTCATGGTACGTACAAGACCTGCCTTCTCTAGCTGCTTAAGAGATGTTCTTGCAATAGAACCGCTGCCCTTTGCCTTCTCAAAAGGAGAGGAGCCCTTATCTTTTTTGCCGCCATAGACAGAGCGCATTCTCTCAACACCAATAGGGCCTTTTGTGTATACTGTCCGAAGCACTGCGGCGCATCTTGTATACCACCACAGGTTGTCAATTGGAGGCAATTCCTTGTGCGCACCGGTCTTTACATATGCTGCCCACTCAGGGGGAGTGACCTTATCATTCTCTTTTAACTTTTCTGCTACCTTTGCTATTAATTCGGCTGCAGGAACGTCATATACAGTTGTCATAATATTCTCCTGAATTATAATATCTATAAGATACTCTCCATATGCAGGACTCAATTGCATCTGGTGATTAGTTCAGCTGGATTTGTGTTGTTTAATCTATTGAGTAGTATATACCCTTTTCGCCTGTTTTAGCTTGCCAGTCAAACCTTTTTACCTACATCTTAAATGTTTGCTCTCTTGCAGGACCTACCGAGATATACTTCACAGGCACACCCATCTTATCTTCAAGATAAAACACATAGTCCTTTGCTGCATCTGGCAGATCATCAAAGCTCTTTACATCTGTAAGGTCATCCTCCCATCCAGGAAGCTCCTGATATACTGGTTTGCAGCGGGCAAGTTCGGAGGTGTCCACCGGAGGATAATCGATAGTCCTGCCATCCAGATCATATGCAACACATACCCTTAAAGGATCAAGGTTTGAGAGGACATCAAGTTTGGTAAGGGCAATTGATGTATAGCCATTAAGATAGATAGCTTTTTTAAGCAAGGGAAGGTCGAACCAGCCACATCTTCTCGATCTGCCGGTGGTGGTCCCAAACTCTCTGCCAGCCTCCTGAATCTGTTTACCGGTCCTATCCAGCAGTTCTGTTGGAAGAGGGCCCTCCCCGACACGGGTTATGTAGGCTTTTACTATAGCAAGCACATTATCAACTCTGGTTGGCCCCACGCCTATATTTGCACATGCTGATCCGGAGATTGTGCTTGAGGATGTTACAAATTTCTGAGTACCATGTATTACATCCAGATGCGTACCCTGGGCACCCTCTGCAAGGACGTTCCTGCCATCATCAAGGGCCTTGTTTACCTCATATGATACATCAGTGATGTAGGGTGCCAGCCGTTGGCCAAGTTTAACATATCTATCTATAAG
>PXAV01000137.1 GCA_003565715.1 Methanosarcinaceae archaeon | reverse complement strand
TCAGTAAGATATGTGGCTTTAGCGATGCCCTTAAGACCCTCAAGAGACTTGTAATGGGCATGGGTGGGGTCATAGTCGTTGATAATATAAACCTTTCGTATCTTGAATCGATTGCAGATTACGCACTTGCAATGGATTACTTCATAGGCACCTATACAGACGATAAGGTAAAGTACAATCTTCTCTGTCAGGAAGCAAACCTTCTTGCAAGGGATATGAACTGGGAAGCTCCAATTAAAAAATACTATGAGCTACTCACAGGACTGAGGATGGAGTGAGAGATGTCTGAGATCCGCAAGCACTATTTCCTTGATGAACATTGCATAATAGCATCAGGAAGAAGCAAAAGGCCCTCTGCCCCCAAAGCGTATTCAGATGAACAAGTATCTTCTAAGTGTGCGTTCTGCAGTGGTAACGAGGACCAGACACCTGCTGCCACAGCTGTTTATAAAGGTGGCATGATCCTAAGGGATATCGATGAGGGGCGTATAAAGGACTGGGATATACGCTGTATACCGAATCTCTATCCGGCACTATCTCCTCAGACAGATAATGGCATGTTATCTAAAAAGCCGACCACTAAAACGCTTAAAGGTTATGGTTTCCACGAAGTGATCATTGAAGGTCCAGATCATGGTAGCAGAATTCAGAGATTCACAGATAGCGAAATGCTCCTTCTTATGAAAGTGTACAGGGACAGGGTATTACATTACCGATCTCATGATGGGGTAGAATATGTCTCTCTTTTTAAGAATTGGGGGAAAAAGGCAGGTGCATC
This sequence comes from Methanosarcinaceae archaeon, assembly GCA_003565715.1. Classification (GTDB taxonomy): domain Archaea; phylum Halobacteriota; class Methanosarcinia; order Methanosarcinales; family Methanosarcinaceae; genus Methanolobus. The sequence continues at coordinate 8,333 of PXAV01000137.1, read as the reverse complement.
ACTGGAACACACTCACTCCCAGCTAATAGCCATACCTGTTATGCCTTCAACTATGGTAAAGGAGCTAGTGTCCATAAAACAACTGGATCATTGTCCCTACTGCAGGATAGCTCAAAACGAAAGTGGTGGTGAGCGATGTATCTATGAGAACGATCATTTCATTATGCTGGCACCATACTTTTCCAGGGTACCCTACGAGATATGGATAGTTCCAAAACAACATATAGAATCTTTGTCCTCTTTCAATGATGATATGTTATCATACCTTGGTGATTGTATCAGAAGAGCTGTCACATTGCTGGACAAGGCAATACCTGGACTTGCATATAATTACATGTTCTTCCAGGACCAGGATCCTGATTATCATCTCAATGTAAGGATAGCGCCGGTCACATCGATAGCAGCAGGTTTTGAGATGAACACAGGTATATATATCAACTCAACTTCTCCGGAAACAGCTGTAAAACATCTACTTGAAAATACATAGCAATATATGGTGCAGGAATTGATATTATGGATAGGAAACTACGAATAGCTATGTTCTCATGGGAAAGCCTCTATTCTGTCAAAGTAGGAGGGCTGGCTCCCCATATTACCGAGTTATCAGAAGCTTTGGCATTGATCGGACATCAGGTACATATCTTCACCAGGAACAAGGATATGCCCTCCTATGAGATCATCAACGGGGTTCATTATCATCGGGTCTATCATGACCTCTATGGTGGCATAGTACAGCAGATGGACAGTATGTGTGACTCCATGTACAATGCATTTGTGGATGTGACGGGCAGATTTGGTGATTTTGACCTTACACATGTACACGACTGGCATCCTGTAAATCTTGTCTGCAGGCTTAAAGAGGAATATGGTCTTCCTTTTGCTATCACTTACCATAGTACCGAATGGAGGAGAAATGGCAATAAGCATGCTGACTGGTGGGAGGCACATGAGATAAGCCATCGTGAATGGAGGGGTGGATATGATTCATCTATAGTAATAGCTACCTCTACAAAACTTAAAAGTGAGATACAATACCTTTATCAGATCCCCGATGAAAAGATAGCGATCGTACCAAATGGTATACACGAGGACAGAATGTGGATGGATGTTGATCCCGGCAGGGTCAAGGAAGAATACGGACTACATCCATGTGCTCCTGTTGTGCTCTTTGTGGGCAGGATGAACTATCAGAAAGGTCCGGACCTTTTGTTAAGATCTGTTCCCATGATACTTGCAGGAAGATGGGATGTCAAGTTTGTCATTATAGGTGAAGGTGAAATGAGATCCGAGTGTAAGAGGATAGCCAATGAACTGAATGTTCAGGATAGCTGTCGTTTTCTGGGTTATGTTGATGAAGCTGTGAAAAAGAAATGGATGAATGCCTGTAATCTTATATGTGTTCCAAGCCGCAATGAACCATTTGGAATAATATTGCTTGAAGCATGGGACGCGGGTAAGAACATAGTTGCAACAGATGCTGTTTCACTTATTGACAATTTCAATGATGGCGTTATTGTCCACCAGGAACCGGGATCAATTGCATGGGGAATAAACCATGTTTTTGATAACTATAAGGATGGAGAACTTGGAAAAGAAGGAAAGAAGCTTATAGGTAGCAGGTACAACTGGAACAATATAGCCTTGATGACAGCAAGTGTGTACAGAGATATTATAGGATGAATAGATGAGGATCCAGAGTTTTCTTTTCTGGCAAGAAACATCCCATACAGGGTGATATTCATAAGAAAGATAGCAAACCGGCTTTCAAAAAAAGCAGGTATGTCTCCGGGAACTTTAGTACACGTTGGTGAAGAAAGGACAGCGGAACCAAAGATAACCATAATAGACTATGACAGGGATAATTACCAGGAAAGTATCGTTGAAAATGTGGAGGAATGTTTCTCCTATAAGGATACACCAACTGTAACATGGATAAATATCGATGGTATCCATAAGGTTGATATCATTGAAAAACTGGGTAAACACTTTGGTCTGCATCCACTTGTTATGGAGGATATATTTCATGCGAACCAGAGGCCAAAGATGGAGGACTATGACTCATACATATACATTGTCCTCAAGATGCTCTGGTTCATGGATGAGGCAGATTTTAAAGCAGAGCAGGTCAGTATTGTCCTTGGGAACAATTATGTGCTCTCTTTTCAGGAAGTTGAGGGTGACACATTCAATAATTTGCGAGAGCGTATCAAAAATACCAAGGGTAAAATACGACACATGGGTTCGGACTACCTTGCATATGCACTGCTTGATTCCATAGTTGATAATTATTTCATCATAATCGAGCAACTAGGGGACATGATAGCAGAACTTGAAGACCGGCTGATAGAAGATCCCTCTCCTGAGACACTGCAAGGTATCCATGATATGAAGAATGAACTGATATTTCTGCGCAGATCTGTCTGGCCTCTTCGGGAGCTTATAAGTGGTTTGGAAAGGACAGAATCACCCATTTTTAAAAGTTCTACATCTGTATTTCTCAGGGATGTTTATGATCACACTATACAGGTGGCAGATATAATTGAAACATACAGGGACATACTTTCCGGCATACTTGACATATATCTATCAAGCGTAAGTAATAAGATGAACGAAGTTATGAAAACACTTACAATAATAGCAACGATATTCATCCCTCTGACTTTTGTTGCAGGTGTTTATGGGATGAACTTTGAATTCATGCCGGAGCTGGAATGGAAATTTGGCTATCTTGCTGTATGGATAGTATTTATGCTCATAACCCTGGCAATGTACCTTTATTTCCGCAGGAAGAAGTGGCTCTAAGGATAGACAGGATACTGATTAACATGTTTGACATATACCACCCACCTTTCAATTTAGAGATAGAAGATACTTTCATCACGGTGGAGATACAGGATGATAACCTTATATACAGGCGTTTTTTCCGTGAGGAAGAAAAACAGGAAGATAATCTTATAGTCAATAGCTTGTTCAAGGAAAAAGAACTAGCTGAGATCCTGGTGCTGAATAATGAAAGTGACATTTTGATAAATCCCATAGAACCTGTAAACATACCAAAGACTTTAACCTCATTCTTGCTCATTGAGTTCACCTGTCCTGTAATGATAGGTCCCGGGGACAGGAAAAAGATATATCTTACATTTCCTGTGGAGATAGGAGTTTTTGTAAAAAATAAAGAAGATGAGTATGAAATAATCGATATGTTCACCTTCTCAAGGGTGAAGTTCACATTATATGGAAGTCACACGCAGGGACTAATATGCAAGCATTGGGAAAGTGATGTGTTCACAAAAGCTCCTGAAACGGATATTCTTCGTGAAGGGTACATTGAGCTGGATATAATCAATGATTCCAGTACTACGATGGAGATAAAACAAACTGTTTTCAATGCATACGGAATGAAAATCTATTATGGGGACGACAGGCTTACAATGAAAGCATCCCTTCGAATAATAAATAAGCTTCTTGCAGAAACGGACTTTAGCACTTATCCTACCACTTCCCGGTTTAAAAGGTCAATGGAACTCTATACTTCCCGCAAGCTTACCCTCTCCAGAACAAAAGGCATCATGGAGTTTGGTTTATGAATGTAGCAGATATCACAGAACATTTATCTCCTCCATCCGATCCCATAGTGATGCAGCTTATCCTGGTAATATTTATACTGTTCCTTACAGTTGTACTTGGAAAGGGCATAACTCTCTACACTCAGCGTTATCTTAAGGATAAGATCGATCAAGAAACCCTCAACTTGCTGTTAAAGGCAATATATTATGGTATAATCATTTTCTCAATAACAGGTTTCATCTTTCCCATACTTGATATTGATACTTCCGGTCTGCTTGTTGCAGGTGGTGTTCTCGGTATTATCCTGGGTTTTGCCAGTCAGAGTATAGTAGGCAATTTAATAGCCGGTATCTTTCTCATGCTGGAACGTCCAATAAAAATAGGCGATGCAGTAAACATTAACGATAATTTTGGAATGGTTGAAGATGTCAACATACTCTCAACTATAATCCGCACATTTGACGGTGTTTATATGAGAATACCAAATCAAACAGTTTTCACGACCAATATCACTAATTTTGTTGTCAATAAGGGTAGAAGATTTGAATATTCAATAGGAATCCGGTACAGTGATGATGCTGATAAGGCTGCAAGAGTCATAAAAGAACTCATTGACGAGCAGCCATTTGCTCTTGTGAACCCATCTCCAAGCGTCTTTGTGGACACTCTTGGAGATAGTTCAGTTAATCTTATAGTACGTGTGTGGGCCCCAGCAACAGAATGGTTCGATCTGAGAACAAAGCTTCTTTGGCTAATTAAGGCAAGACTTGAAGCGAATGACATACAGATACCATTTCCACAAAGAAGGCTATGGTTTCCCAGTGATGTCAAGATCAATGACATTAAACTCAGTGATGTGCTCAACGATGGGAAATCGACTAACAGTCCGATAGATAGTGAGCAAACAGGAAATGCTACAGAGGATATAACAGATAAGGGAAATGATAGACTATGAAGGCGGTTTGCGTTTGTTTTGAGGTACATCTTCCGTTGCCAGTACGATGGTACTGGCCGCGGGAAGGATATGGAGAAGTTCATATTGAGAAGTATTTTGACATGGAAAGAGCAGTACATAATTTCACAAAACTGGAAAAGAACCTGGAAACCTTAAATGATGCTTTGTCCAAATCCATAGATAACGGAGGTAAATATACTCTGGACGTCTCAGGAGTATTCCTTGAACAGTGTCAATGGTCCCCCTCTGTGGTTGATGGTTTCAGAAAGCTTGATCAGGAATGTGTTTCATTTGCAGCATCTCCTTATTATCATTCTGTATGTTCTCTTTTTGAAGATATGGACGAGTTCCGCCAACAAGTTCAAAAGGACGTTGAAACAATAAAAGATAAGTTTGGGCATCAGACGCGTACCTTTGTGAATACTGAACTACTATATGAGCAGCGTACAATGGAAGTGCTTAAAGATATGGGCTTTAAGTGCTTTATATCAGAAGGATCGCCCAATGTACTTAATGGAAGTGTCCCCATGCATGTCTATGACAATATAGTGCCAACATTGCTAAGGCACATAAACCTCAGTGAGGACCTGGAGGTCAGGTTCTTGGATAAAAAGTGGTCAGGATATCCTTTAATAGCTGACAAGTTCGCATCATGGATAGCAGGAATGGAGGGGGATGTAATAACACTATACATTAAGTATGATGCAATAAACACACATCTTAGCAATGATCCTGAGATACTGGGGTTTTTGCGCTATCTTCCTCTGAGCCTTAAAAAACATAACATTGAGATGGTTCTACCTGAAGAGGCCGTGGATATGTTCAGAATGAAAAGTCTTTCTTCGCTTGATTCAATGAGAACTGCACGCTATGGTATGCACAATCTTATGGGAAACCATGCACAGCATCTTTTTATCAATGAACTGGCAGATCTTGGAAAGCAGCTCTTAAAGGTTCAGGACCCTGTCAAAAAAGCTGATCTTCAAAGGATATACCGCTATCTGCAACAGAGTGAGATCCTGCTGGAGATGAACCTGGAAGAAAGACGCCTTGGATATGAAATGGCAGTAAATGATCTGCTGATACTTTCAGATATAGAGCGGGCCATAATAATGGCAGGAAAGGAGGAAGCAACAAGATGAGATCGATCTGTTTTTTCTTTGAGGTTCATCAGCCATACAGGCTCAGGTGGTTCTGGCCTGATGAAAAGCAGGGCTTTGAGCGCTACTTTGATGAAAAGGTCAATAAGGAGATATTCCACAAAGTTGCGAATAAATGCTACCTCCCTGCCAACAGTACACTCCTTGAGCTTATAGATACAACAGGTGGCAATTTCAAGCTAAGTATGTCCGTAACGGGAACCCTGCTTGAACAGTGTCAGGAATGGGGTGAGGATGTGCTTGACTCGTTCAGGGAGCTGGCAGGAACGGGATGTGTGGAATTTCTGGATGAGACCTGTTACCATTCCCTTGCATCACTCTTTGAATCAAAGGGTGAGTTCACTGACCAGGTGAAGGAACATCAATCACTCATGTCCGAGCTTTTGGGCTTTACTCCGCGTATCTTTCGAAACACTGAGATGTTGTATAATAACAGTATAGCAGATATTGCAAGCAGTATGGGTTACCGTGCAATACTTACAGAAGGGATCGAGCGCATACTGGATGGAAGATCTCCGGACCATGTATACAGGGCAAAGGGTTCAGATATAGCTGTTCTGCTTCGCAATTACAAATTAAGCGATGATATCGGTTATCGCTTCTCTTCCAGGTGGTGGGAAGAATATCCATTGACTGCAAACAAATGGGCAGACTGGGCCAGCAGAGGTACAGGCCAGACACTTAATATATTCATGGATTATGAAACATTCGGTGAACATCAATGGAAGGATACAGGTATCTTCGATTTTCTAAAAGCACTCCCAGGAGAGGCAATGGACAGAGGTATGCGTTTTCTTACACCTTCAAAGACCATTGAAGCTTACAGTCCGGTGGGTGAGATAGATGTATGTGATTTCTCCACAATATCATGGGCAGATATAGAGCGAGATACCAGTGCATGGCTTGGAAATGATATGCAGCGCAGGTGTCTTGAGGAAATGAAAATACTTGAAAGTTATGTTAAAAAGACAAATGATGCAGAAATAATTCGTATATGGAAACACCTGCTCACATCAGACCATTATTACTATATGAGCACAAAATGGCTTGGTGATGGAGATGTTCATTCATATTTCAGTATACACAACAGTCCCTACGATGCTGCAGTTAATTTCATGGCAGCACTTAGTGATTTCAAGGCTCAGGTCTTCAGGGCTCTTGCAGGCATGGATAATAAGTAATATAAAAGGATCATACGCAGTACCAGGTTCATATAAAGTATATGAACCTGTACATCATGAGTGGAAATGATAATGTAGAAAAATGGTTGGGTGTTTATTATAAAAGATCTTTCAAGGCTTTTCTATCTGACAGGTTTCATACTACTGATACCTGCTTTTTTTCTTTCCAACGTTGATATAGCTCCTCAGCATTCGTTGATATCGGTCTTCTTTATTGTATTCCTGGCAATTCCATGCTTTTTAGCAGTCTTTGTATGGCTTGGAAATAAGAAAGGTCTTCTTCTGTTGATTATAATGGGTCTGTATGCCCTTGTTCTGGAGACCATGGCTATAATTACCGGGCTTCCTTATTCTGAGTTCTATTACACTGAATTGATTGGGTTAAAGTTGTTTGGTACAACACCTTTTACAGTTCCCTTTGCCTGGCTTCCTCTTTTCATTGGCAGTCTTTACATGGCAAGTGAACTCAGGATAAATGGTAAAAGGCCACAATTGTGGCAGATAGCATTATTGACTACTTTTCTGCTACTGCTAACTGATATTGTGCTGGATCCTGCAGCTGTGGCCCTGCAGTTCTGGATATGGAAGGAACCTGGCATTTTTTATGGTGTTCCTCTTATGAATTTCATAGGATGGGTAATAAGCGGGTTGGTAGCATCTGTTATTGGGATCTTTATAACCCACAAAGAGCTCAGGGAAAACAAGCCTGCAGCACTTGCTTCAAGTCTGTTGTTGATAATGTTCTTCTGGACCGGTGTTTGTATTTACTTGAAACTGATAATACCTGCATTTTTGGGTATTGCGATGATAGGTTTCATCACATGGTCAACAAAAGGACATATAGGTCACTTTGAGAATTCGAAAAAATAGTTCAGATTTGTATTATAGAGTGGAAAAATGGAAAACAAACACCCAGGTACCTTTGAGATGATCAGAGGGCATGGTCTCATAGCCATGCTTGTGCCCCTGCTGATCAGCACATGCATGGCTATTATCATTACAGGAAGACTGAATACTTCAGGTCTTTTATTGGCAGCCGTTGTTGGGTTTAGCATACACATATCGATGAATGTCTATAATGATATATATGACACAAAACAGGGTTCAGATACACTGGATTCCAGCAAGAGCCTTTTTAGTGGAGGATCGGCAATATTACTGAGCAATCCTGAACTTGAAGGTAAAATGTTCACAATTGCAAGAGCGGGACTTCTTGTGGGATTTCTGGGTACTCTGGGGTTGATGTATGTTTCTGAATATCATCTATGGCCGGTTTTTATATTTATTTACCTTACAGCTTCTTTCCTGAGCAAGTACTATACTGCCAGGCCTTTTAAGTTCGCATACCGGGGCCTAGGTGAGATTGTAGTGTGGTTTGGTTTTGGTCCATTGGCAATTCTTCTGGGTGCTGCTGCCCAGGGTGTACCCTTTCATCCGTTGATCCTTTCTATAATGCCTATAACAGGTATA
>PXAV01000036.1 GCA_003565715.1 Methanosarcinaceae archaeon | reverse complement strand
AGAGCCGGATCACAATATGGCAATGTCTGCAGAAGCACGTCAGATACTTGATCTGAAGATGGGGGCCGCATTCACACGTTTCATGACCCTTGCTGTAAGGGACAGGGCACGCAGCAACGTTATTTCTATTGGACCATGCCAGACACCTACATGCGGTTTTGTCTATGAGAGAGAGAAACTGATAAAGAACTTCAGACCAAAGGATTTCTGGAAGATAGAGGCTGCATTCAGTGCAAAGGGAGCGGAGTTTGCAGGTACCCACCGAAGTGGACATATACACGATAAAGCAAAAGCCGAGGAGATATTTGCACGGATAAAGGATTGTACTAAAGGTCTTGTACATAAGAAAAAAGTAAAAGAGACCCTGACAAGTCCTCCTTATCCACTGAACACCACAGAGTTCCTCAAACGCGCATCAAAGTTCCTTGGAGTAAGTCCTGAAAATGCACTTGAGATAGCAGAACAACTATACCTTTCAGGTCTTATCAGCTATCCAAGGACAGAAACAAACAAATATGCAGATGATTTTGATTTCCGATCAAAACTTGTGGCTTTTTCCACTGGTAACTACAAGAAATACGCGCTATTAATACTCTCATCCGGAGACATCAAATGCAGGAATGGTAGCAGAGACGGTCATGATCATCCCCCGATCCACCCGATAAAAGCTGCCTCCCGGGATGATGTGGAAAAGAGTGTAAGAAAGCAGGATGCATGGAAGATATATGATCTTATTGTAAGGCATTTCCTTGCAAATCTCATGGATCCGGCCGTATTTGAGAAGACCAGACTGGAGATCCTTGTGGGAGGTGAGCCTTTTGATGTTACTGGTTCTGTGTTAAAGTATCCCGGATGGCTGGACATATATACCTTTGAAAGTAAAAACGATAAGCTGCTGCCATATATAGAGGAGAAGGAAGAAGTTGACGTCAGAAAGCTCAGCAACATCAAATCAGAGACCACACCTCCTAAACGACTCACAGAAGCTGAACTGCTGACACTGATGGATAAGAATGGCATAGGCACCAAGGCAACAGCACCGACCCATATAGAGACAAACAAGAAGAGAGGATACTTTGAAACAAAGGGTAAAACAATTTTGATCCTTGATACAGGTTTCACTCTGATGGATACCCTGGATACCACAGTACCCATACTTATAAGGCCAGAGATAAGGGCCCGTATCGAATCCCTGATACAGGAAGTCGAGGATGGTCAAAAAACACTTGTTTATGCCCTGGAAGAAGGTAAAGTCCTTATAAAGGAAATGTATTCCCAGTTAAGCTCTAATAAAATGAATATAGCTGCAAGGATGGCAGGGTCTATAGTCGATGAGCAGGTTGCCACCGATAAAAAGAATTTTGTAGGTACGTGCCCGGAATGTGGAAGGATGTTGCATATGATAAAGACAGATAAAGGGCGTTTTGTTGGTTGTACCGGTTATCCAGAGTGCAAACAGACATACCCTTTGCCAAAGACAGGTGCACTTAACATAATGCGCTCACAGAAATGTGAAATGGGTGCTGTTGCAGTAATAAAGGTCGGGAACAAATATAGCTGGGCAGTTGGGATCGGACCTTGTTTTAAATGCGACAATGAAAAGAGATGTTATCCTCCGGAGATAATTGGTCCCTGTCCAGCGTGTGATGGGGAAATGTTTTTGATATCACTCAAAGACTCGCGTTTTCTTGGGTGTACCAAACGATGTGGGCACACCCAGTCCATTCCAAAGACAGGAAGGCTTACTATACTTGGCACACAGTGTGAGCAATGTGGATGGAAATTATTGCGTGTAAAAGAAAAAGAAAAAGATGCCATCGAGTTCTGTGCTAATCGCCAATGTCCCGGTAGAAGGCGAAATAAAAGTACTGTCAAGCAAAGTTGATTTCATGCTAAATCAGTTTTTATTGATTTAACTGTTTTTTAGAATAAAATATATATACAATAAGAACCTCTTTAAGGCATAAGGACGAATTGCAGACCTATATATCGATTACAGCAAAATGTTATTGAGTCATGCATTACCACTACCTCCAAATATGCCTCCAATATTAATGCAATTCGTCCCTGCCTCCTTTTTATAACAGCTCAATTGACCTTACTCATTATAGCGCTCATAGTAGACTATGTCCTTCAGTTCTTTCCTTGCTGTCTGTTTACCTTTTTGCGCGGGTTTTCCTATTGCAATGATCCCCATAAGCTCAATGGATTCGGAACAATTAAGAATCAAGTTCACTTTATTTGAATGATTCAGGATTTCTCCCAACCAGACCGCGCCCAGCTCAAGGTCACAACATGCAAGTAGCATGTTCTGTATGGATGCACCAATTGCCTGAATATCCTTTGTCCTGTTATACATTGCATCAGTGTCAAGGTAAACAGCAATAAGCAAAGGTGCATTTTGTATTATCCTAGAATAATGAGTGCATTTTGCCAACTCATCCATAGTATCTTTGTTCTTTATGACAATGAACTTCCATGGCTGGTTGTTCAGGCCAGATGGTGCCCACCTGGCTGCTTCAAGTACCATCATAAGGTCATCATCGCTGACTTGCTCTTCTGTGAATTCACGTATACTTCTTCTTGCAAGGATAATATCAAGGGTATGTGGCATGTGATATACCTCCGGTTAACTATTAATTAGAAAAACAAAAAAGATTTTGCAGGCCTTTGCGGCCTACTTTTCATTAAGCTCACTGTTCAGCCAGGGCATCCTGGACCTGATATCTTTACCAACAACTTCAAGAGGATGCTCTCTGTCCTGCCTCTCCATTGCAGTAAGGACCGGTCTGTTGGCCTTCCCTTCAAGTACGAACTCCCTGGCAAATTCCCCATTCTGTATCCTGTCAAGGGCCTCGTACATAGCTTCTCTGGAAAACTCATTGATGACCTTGGAACCTACTGTCATGCCACCATATTCTGCAGTGTTTGACACTGAGTACCACATTTTGTCAAGGCCACCCTCATGGATGAGATCAACTATCAGTTTTAGCTCATGGCATGTTTCAAAGTAGGCCATCTCTGGCTGATAACCTGCCTCCACAAGCACCTCAAAAGAGGTTTTTATAAGGGAAGCCACACCTCCACAAAGGTTGACCTGCTCGCCGAAAAGATCGGTCTCTGTCTCCTCACGGAAAGTAGTCTCATAAACACCTGCCCTGGTACAGCCAACGCCCTTTGCATGAGCAAGGGCAAGGTTCTTGGCATTACCTGTAGCATCCTGGAAAACAGCGATAAGTCCCGGCACACCGGCGCCATCCCTGAATGTTCTCCTTACAAGATGACCGGGGCTTTTTGGGGCCACCATGTACACATCGATGTCTTCCTGTGGGACTATCTGGTTGTAGTGTATGTTAAACCCATGGGAAAAAACAATTGCATTGCCGGCCTCAAGTCCGGGCTCTATCTCATTGTAATATACCTGTGCCTGGGTCTCATCTGCCAGAAGTATCTGGATGATGTCTGCCATCTTTGCTGCTTCTGCAACGGTCATTACCTTAAGACCGTCCTCTTCTGCCTGCTTCCAGCGCTTGCTTCCTTTTCTCAGACCGATTGTCACATCAAGTCCTGAATCATGCAGGTTCTGCGCCTGTGCATGCCCCTGACTTCCGTAACCCATCACTGCTATCTTCTTACCTTTAAGTAACTCAAGGTCTGCATCGTTATCATAATACATTTGTGCCATTGTTTGTACCTCTTTTAATTGAAATATATATTATACTCTATAATCAAGAACTCTTCTGTCCTCGCCTGATAGCTACCTTTCCCGTTCTAACCATTTCCTTTATTCCAAAGGGTCTGAGAAGTTGCTCTATAGCATTGATCTTACCTTCATCCCCGGTTATCTCAACAACCACGGACCTGGAAGCCACATCAATAATACGGGCCCGGAAAATGTCTGCTATCTGCATGATCTCGGAACGGGAGGTGACATCACAATTGACCTTTATAAGTGCCATTTCCCTTTCAACAGAATTCTCGGATTTAAGGTCTGTGACCCTTATAACATCGATAAGCTTATTGAGCTGTTTTGTGACCTGCTCAAGAACCTGATCATCCCCACGTACTACTATCGTCATGCGGGACATTGTAGGGTCCTCTGTGACCCCCACCGTCAGGCTGTCAATATTATAACCTCGTCTTGAGAACATGCCTGCTACTCTTGTAAGTACTCCGTACCTGTTCTCGACAAGAACTGATAGTGTATGTCTCATTTTTTTCTCTCCAGGTCAAGTATTTCGTTAATAGCAGCACCTGCAGGTACCATCGGAGATACGTTCTCCTCACACTCAACAACAAAGTCTATTACAGTAGGCCTTCCTGATGCCAGAGCCTGCTCTATTACAGGACGTACCTCTTCGGGCTTATTTGCACGCAATCCCAGTGCACCATATGCCTCTGCAAGTTTTACAAAATCAACACTGTTCTGTATGCAGGTTGAAGAGTACCTCTTCTCATGGAAAAGCTCCTGCCATTGTCTGACCATACCAAGGTAACCATTATTAAAAATGGCTACGATCACAGGTACGTTCTCCTGGACAGCCGTTGCAAGCTCCTGGGAATTCATCTGGAAAGAGCCATCCCCTGCAATATCAAAGACAACTTTGTCAGGTCTTGCTACCTTAACACCGATGGATGCAGGGAAACCATAGCCCATTGTACCAAGGCCACCTGATGTTATAAACGTCCTTGGCTCGTTGAACTTAAAGTACTGCGCAGCCCACATCTGGTGTTGACCTACCTCAGTAACTATTATAGCATCTTTACATGCCTGGCTTATCTGCTCGATGATATACTGGGGTTTTATGCCACTACACGTTATAGGCTCTATATAGTAGAGAGGGTTCTCCTTCTTCCAGTGGCCGATCCTCTCTATCCACTTTTCTGATTGCGACTCAGAAGAGTATGTCAAAAGTTTCTGAAGTATCCATTTTGCATCCCCAACAATAGGAATGTCGACCTTTATGTTCTTTGATATCTCTGCAGGGTCTATATCTATGTGAACTATCTTTGCATTTGATGCAAAGGCCTTGAGCTTGCCTGTCACCCTGTCATCGAACCTTGCACCAACAGCAATGAGGAGGTCAGATTCCTGGATAGCGTAGTTAGCATATTTGGTCCCATGCATACCGGGCATTCCCAAAAACAAAGGATGTTCTACCGGAAAGCCACCCATACCCGTAAGGGTCGTAGTTACTGGCGCCTTTATGTGCTCTGCGAATTCTATAAGCTCGGCGCTTGCATTCGAATTAATGATACCCCCACCTGCATAGATGACAGGGTTCTTTGATTTGTCGATAAGTGCAGCTGCCTTTTTTATCTGCTGAAGGTTGCCCTTATAGGTAGGTTTGTATCCGCGCAGCTCCACCTTATCAGGATAATAGAAATCGATCTCCTGAAGGGTTATATCCTTTGGCATGTCTACAAGAACAGGTCCTGGCCTTCCAGTGGAAGCTATATGGAATGCTTCCTTGATTATACGGGGAAGGTCCCTTGCATCCTGCACAAGATAATTGTGCTTGGTGATTGGCATTGTAATACCTGTTATATTAGCCTCCTGGAATGCATCGTTTCCAAGCATGGAACTTGGAACCTGACCTGTGAACACTACCATAGGGATCGAATCCATGTACGCATTGGCAATCCCCGTAACCAGGTTCGTAGCACCGGGTCCGGATGTTGCAAGACATACTCCGGTCCTGCCAGTGGCCCGGGCATACCCCTCTGCTGCATGGGCTGCAGCCTGTTCATGACGAACAAGTATGTGACGGATATTCGCACCATAGAGTTCATCATATATAGGAAGCAATACACCTCCCGGATACCCGAATATAGTATCAACACCTTCTCTGTACAGGCATTCGATGAAGGCACGGGCACCTGTCATTTTTTCTGTCGGTTCTGTCATATAAGATCCTCTGAAATGTCAATTATTTTCTGCGTGTTTATTGATAGTATCTGTTTTATAGATTTCTGATGAGCACACCAGACATACATAAACGATGTTGTATTTGTATGCATCCTGAAAACCGGATATATGGGTTTTGTCCTATAGCTCCCATCCTTTGAAAACAATAAGAAACAGCAGGAGGTAACTGCTGCAAGTTCCTCCCGGAACCATATTCTCAGATCAGCTGGTTTATACCATTGATTACCGCTTCCACTGATGCCAGCACTATATCTGTACGGGAACCTCTGGATGTAACCATTTTACCATCCTTGGACAATTTAACAAGTACCTCCACAAGGGCATCGGTACCACCTGTTATTGCATCTACATGATATTCCTCAAGCTGCACATCCGCTACCCCGGATATACCCCTTTTGATACTGGCAAAAGCAGCATCCACCGGACCATCTCCTATACCTGCTTCAACAACTTCCCTTCCATCTACCCTAAGCTTGACAGAAGCTGTTGGTGTCACACGATTACCGGACACAACCGTATATTCTTCAAGGATGACCTTGGCCTCTCTTTTGATGTTCAATACTGTATCTGTGATGGTCTGAAGGTCAGCATCTGTGACTTTCTTGCCATGATCTCCAAGCTCCTTGACCCTGTTTAATACCTCATGCAGCTGCATATCGTCAACCTCAAACCCCATTTCTTTCAGAGCCAGTGTTACCGAGCTTTTGCCTGCATGCTTTCCAAGTACGATCTTCCTTTCCCTTCCAAGTATTTCAGGGTTTATTGGTTCATATGTACTGGTATCTGCAAGCAGTCCATGTACATGTATACCCGCCTCGTGGGTGAATGCATTACCACCTATCAGAGGTTTGTTTGGTGATACAGGGATCCCCATAAGTCTGCTTACAAGCCTTGAGGTTTTGAATATTTCCTGTGTATTGATCCCGGTCTTGTGTTTGTACAACCATTCAAGGGTCATGACAACTTCTTCCAGGGATGTATTACCAGATCGCTCCCCAACACCATTTACGGTCACATGTGCCTGCTGAGCGCCTGAGCGCAGGGCTGCTATGGTATTTGATGTTGCAAGCCCAAAGTCGTTATGACAGTGAATGCTCAGAGGAGCCTTTAATGGTGGGCACAGTTCTTTGAATATAGCTTCTGTCTTCTCTGGTACAAGCAGTCCCACAGTATCACAGAAGCATAGCCTGTCCGCCCCCGCCTCGATACCGTCAATATACAATGACCTTAAAAAGTCCATGTCAGCCCTTGAGGCATCCTCACCGCTAAGCTCGACTGTAAGGCCATGTTCCCTGGCATATTCCGTTACATCCACAGCCATCCGTCTTACGGTCTCCCTGTCCTTTTTAAGCTTGACATTGATATGAAGGTCAGATACCGGGGCCACCAGATGAATCGAATCCACATCACATGCCAGGGCATAGTCCACATCCTGCTTCATTATCCTGCAGTAGCTGCATATCTCTGCATTCAGTCCCTGAGCAACCACTGCCCTTATGGACTCCCGCTCACCTTCTGAAGTGATGGCAGAACCAGCCTCGATTACATGTATACCTAATTCATCCAGCTTGCAGGCCACTTCTACCTTGTCCCTGCTGCTTAGTGCTACGCCTGGTGTCTGTTCGCCGTCCCTGAGAGTTGTGTCTAAAAACCGGATATTTTCAAATAATATAATCCCTCACAATATCTGTCTGCTATACGCTAGCAGCTTAGTGCAATACACAGAAGTGGTATATATTTATGACGATTAATCTATCACGATTTATCATCTGGTGGTTCAATTAGCTTTCAACAAAAAAAAGATGTTACCTTTTAACAAAAAATAGATAAGAGGCATGAACCTCTCAGAAGTATTCGTTAACATCCATGATAGCCTGTGTCAGAATATCAGAGCAGCTTTGAAGGTCAGCAAGATCAAGGACCTCCACCGGAGAATGTATATACCGCGTTGCAACACTCAGGACAGTTGTGGGAATGCCTTCCTTTGTAAGGTGAATGGCCGTTGCATCGGTTGTACCCCCATCACCTACATCGGTCTGGTATGGTATATCGTTCTTCTCTGCAGTCCCGGTGAGCCACCTGATGACCACCGGAGAGGATATGAGACCCCTGCCTGCGGCATCGACTATGGTAATTGCCCCCCCTTTTCCTATATCCAGCACAGAATCCTTTTTATCGATGCCAGGGTGATCTCCGGGAATTGTTGTGTCAATAGCTATGGCAAGGTCGGGGTCAAGCCCGAATGCTGAGGTACGTGCACCTTTAAGTCCCACCTCTTCCTGAACGGTCCCAACTGCATAGACCGTTGCCTTTACGTCCATTTCAGATAATCGGCGCATAACATCTATTAGAATTGCACACCCGGCACGATCATCAAATGCCTTGCCTGTTATCCTTCCGTTTGCAAGTTTCTTCACCTCACGGTCTATAGATACCGGTGTGCCTATGATTATCCCCATCTTTGTGGCATCTTCCTTATCCTTTGCACCCACATCGATGAACATATCATCTGCTTTTACAGGCTTTTTCTTATCCTCATCCTTCATGACATGGGGAGGTTTGGACCCGATAACTCCAGGAATGGGACCGTTTGTTGTATGCACTATAACCCTCTGGCTGTGCAGTGTGGTATCATACCATCCACCTATCTTGACAAATCTTAAAAAGCCGTTATCATCAATGTATTTGACCATAAGCCCGATCTCATCCATGTGTGCCGCAAGCATTATGGATGGCCCATCGCCTTTCCTGGTGGCAATGAGATTTCCCATTTTGTCAACTTTCATCTCGTCCACATAGGGTTTGAGCTCTTCCTCAAAAATAGCCCTTATGTTACCTTCACTACCTGATATGCCATGTGCATTTGATAATCTTGTGATCAGCTCTTCCATGTTTATAACCTTCTTATATATTTCAGGGAAACATGGTGTTAAAGGAATATAAATGTTTGAGTCCGATATTTGTTATATTATAGAATATTGAAGTAGAACAGAAAGAACAAAAAAGATAAAAAAAGGAGTAAGTTAGTTCACTTACTCTTCTCTGTTACGGCGCTGCATGAAGAATGCAAGACCGAGTATTGCAGCTATTGGAAGTGCAATGGTTGGGAACTCAGGGATCTCAACGTTCCTTGTTGTCGAACCAAACTGAACACCTGAAACTCCTATTTCACCTACTTCAACATAAACTTGCCATACCCCTGTTCCAGGTGCATCTT
>PXAV01000076.1 GCA_003565715.1 Methanosarcinaceae archaeon | reverse complement strand
TAATGGATGGGCCAGCAACAGTTGATGAGATAAAGGAGTCTCTGACCGGAACAACAAGTGCTATTATGGCTCAGGTCAAAATTCTTCTGGAACAGGGTCTCATTGAACAAAAAGAGGATGAGTACAGATTAACTTATATTGGAAATATCGTAATGAAAAAGATAAGGCCACTCATTGAAACACTCAACGTGGTCCAGGAAAACAAGGAATATTGGGACAGCAGGAATCTTAGTCCCATTCCTGAATACTTACTTGATACAATTGGTGACCTTGGTGAGATCCTGGTATATGAACCTGACCTCAATCACCTTTTCGAGCCACCAAAAGCACTGCTTACAAGTCTTAAGAACACCAAAAGTGCTTGTACATTTTATTCATATTTTTGTCCTTCCTGTCCGAATAATTACTCAGACCTTGCAAAAAGAGAAGTTAAATATGATCTTGTACTGACCAGGCCTGTCTATGAACGTTTAAGGGATGAGTATACTGAACAGCACAATGCTATGATGGAGGCACAGAACTCCAACCTGTATATATGCGATGATGAAAGCGTGAAGCTTGGTGCCCTATCTGTTACAGATGATCTTATGTTGATCTCCTTTTTCAATAAAGATGGTATTTTTGACCACAAAAAGGTAATAACTTTTGAAGAGAGTGCGAGGAAATGGGGAAGACAACTCTTTTTGCATTACAAGGAAATCTCAGAAAAAGTCAAATAGGGATATGAGCTTACACAGACTACCCCTTAAACAGGTTGTCCGACAATTTAGCACATACTATACTTGTTCAATTAAGGCCATAAATTGTATTAATAATAAATGAAATATGAGGGTTCAGGACTTCCTGCATATCATCCCAGATGATATCAGTGATTGGTGTATTAAAAGTAACACATCATTTACCAGTGAAGTAAAATGCTTACCTTCGATAACCATGTTGGCAGGAAAAACCTCCCAAAATCCTTTTCGATCAATACATGAATTTATCTCATATTCAAATATCTGCATCATATGAGCATAGCAGATAAACACAGATAAGGTTTTGTAACTTTTGATATAAAATGACATTATAGAATTAATACTGCCAGAGATATTCTTGGAGATTATTATTTCCTCCCTTAGTTGACACTAAGCCGCAAAAGATATAATGTATTGAACATTTGTTTTTATCGAAAATGCAGTATTTCAAAAGTCTTGAGCACATAAAGAACTCATATAATGGTCGTATCTGCCAGATAGCTGATTATAAAAGATCAGGAAAGAAACTAGTTGGTACTTTCTGTCTTTTTGTTCCTGATGAAATAATCTTTGCGTCCGGGGCTAACCGTGTTATACTCTGTGGAGGTAGAAACGATACAGTGGCCATAGCAGAGCAATACCTGCCTCGCAATATCTGTCCACTTGTAAAATCATCATTTGGATCAATTATCAACGACGGTTGTTCAGGTGTAAGATCATGTTCACACTTTGGTATGGTGGATATGATAATAGCCGAGAACACATGTGACAGCAAGAAGAAAATGTATGAAATACTGAATGATTATGTTCCAACACATGTAATTGACCTCCCACAAAGGCCAGACGGCTCAACTGCCTTTAACTATTTTTTACAGGAACTTGATAAGTTTAAAAATGCCATGGAAATGCTTACTGGCAATGTGGTTACAGATGAGCTTTTGGCAAAGGAAATAAGATCTTCCAACGAGATAAGAGAGCTGTTCCATCGAATCTATGAGTTTCGAAAAGAAGATCCTCCACCAATAAGTGGTACAGATGTTCTTAAGGTCCTTCAAAAGCAGTACTTCTTATCCTCAGAGGAAATTAAAAAAATACTCTATATGCTTATAAATGAGATAGAGATGGTAAAACAGGATGAAAGAGGCAAGCCTGGAAAGCCCAGAATAATGATAACCGGTTGCCCTATGTCGGGGGGAAATACTAAAGTGCCGGATATGATTGAGAGCAGAGGTGGCGTTATAGTTGCAGAGGAAAGCTGCACAGGAACAAGATCCTTCTGGGACCTTGTGGATGAAAGTAAGGAACCTATGGTAGCTCTGGCTGAACGTTACATAAAGATACCATGTTCATGCATGAGCCCAAACCTCAGGCGTATAGATAATATCCTGGAACTTGCAAGGGATTTTAAAGTAGATGGTGTTGTATACTACACTTTGCAGTTTTGCCATGGTTATAACATAGAGAAGCATAAGGTGCAACAGGCTTTGAGGAAGGCCGGGATACCCATGCTCTTTGTTGAGACAGATTACAGTAGCGCGGATGTTGAGCAGATCGGAATTCGTGTTGATGCTTTTATGGAGATGCTTTCATGATCACTGTGGGTATTGATTCCGGTTCTGCAACAACTAAAGGGGTTCTTGTAAGCAATGGCAAAATTGTTGCCCACACTATACTGCCTACGGGATTTGATTTTATATTGGCTGCAAAAAAAGCTTATATTGAGGTACTTGATGCTGCAGGGTTTGACAAAGAGGATGTTGATCATGTGTATTCAACAGGATATGGCCGAAAAAATCTAACCTTTGCAGATAAGGCCATAAGTGAGATAACTACGCATGCTGCGGGTGTATATGATCTGTACCCGGATGTAAAAGGGATAATCGATATAGGTGGCCAGGACAGTAAGGTAATATCAATAAGTAAGGGGAAAGTAATTGATTTTTCAATGAACGATAAATGTGCTGCAGGTACGGGTAAGTTCTTAGAGTACACCTCAAGGGCACTTGAAGTTCCAATTGAGGACCTGGGAAACCTGGCTCTGGGTTCTAAAAACCCAGCCAGTATAACAAGTATGTGTACCGTTTTTGCCGAGTCTGAGGTGATATCACTTCGTGCCAGGGGATTTAATAAAGAGGACATTGCTGCCGGACTTGTTGAAAGTATTGCTCGCAGGGTTGCTGTTATGTCCAGACAGTTGGGACTGCAAGAAAATGTGGCCTTTGTAGGTGGTGTAGCAAAAAACACAGGTATACGTGCAGGTCTTGAAAAAGAGCTTAAGATATCACTTTATATTCCTCCTGAACCACAGATCACAGGAGCTCTTGGTGCAGCATTATATGGTAGTGGCTGAACAGATCAATGCCGAGCAGGTCAATGTCTTTAAAGTTTTTGGTTACATATATGCTTTTTCAGTCTGATATTATTACCTTAGAAGTGGATTTGATCCATTCATGTTATTGATATTATCAACGGTCTTTATTTTCGCGTATACTATAGTTTTCCTAAAACCTGTCAATTAAGATTAACTCATTTATTTCAGTCATTATTTGAATACAGAATAAAATATCGATAACATTATTCTTTTTGATTAATTACCTTAAGTTATTATATATAACTATACCCTGCTACTTGTTTATGGTCAATGATTACAAATTTAACTTTGTTTTATTGATCATAAGAATTAATAGTCAAACTTTGGGCAGGACCAGAATACTTATATTTTTATTCATATTCTTTTCCCTGCCATCTATAAAAAATAAAAAGAAAATGGGTGATTAAACCATGCCAGCAGAAGATTATGCACCAATAGATCAAAATTGGCTCGGAGAGGCAGCAAGTTTGTGGACAACACCTTGGGTAGACAAACCTTCAGAAAGAGTAATAGTTGACCCAATAATACTGTCACATGCTGCGACTGTATTTAAGAAAAGTGTAGGATATTTCTATCAGAATCCTGAAGAAGCAATGCGAATGGTATGCCACACATGTGAAATGTATGATATCACTCCTGTTGGCCACTATTTGTTTGCTGATTACTGGGGAGCTGACTATGGAGCCGAGATCAAGTGGCAGACAAATTCTCCACCATCTATATCAAACCGTCCTATAAAAAATGCTGAAGATGTAGACAGTTTTGAAGTCCTTCCTCCGGAAGAACTCGCAAAAGGTCCAACTTTTTCAACACACTTCCGGGCACTTGATACATGTCTAAAGGAATATCCCAGTATGTTTGCTCCTGTCACCCAGCTTGGTGGATCAATGGAAGTATTGACCAACTGGGCTGCCATAGAAGATGTTTTCATGTGGATGATAACAGAACCTGAACTTGTCGACACTCTCTGTTCCAGGGCAGTTGAACATATGGTCAATGCCAGTACAGTAACAACTGATAAGTATGGACTGAATGTAATGATCACAGGGTCTGTAGTTGCAAGTGGAGATCTTATGGACAGGGAACAGATCAAAAGATTCAGTTACCAGCCAGTTTCCCGTGCAGTAAAGAAAGTCCTGAATGCAGGTGTAGGACCGGGTATTTACTATCACCTTTGTGGAAACCACTATGACGATTATGATCTGTGGAGAAACGCTCCAATGAGCCCGTTCTCGATCGTTCAGATAGGCTATGACGGACAGGATATATTCCCAACTTCAAAGCTTATTGAGAACTTTGGAGACAGATGTACCTGCTTTGGAACAGTTGATACAAAACTGGTGGATCGTGGAACACCAGCACAGGTCTATGCACAGGCCAAGGAACAGGTACTTGCCGGAAAAGACAGCCCAAGAGGCTTTATCCTCGGAACTTCCTGTGAATGCCCGACAACTGCACCACCAATCAATGTCCATACAATGGTTAAGGCAGCTAGGGATCACGGAAAATATGAAAAGTTCTAAAGAAACAACAGAACAAGTAAACTCTCAAAAAGGAGGGTACTTACATGAGTATAATTGACAAACTCAAAAATTTAGGAGGGAAAGGTATGGACGTTAAGATTAGCGCAGAACTGGAGAACTTGATGAAGGATAAAGGTATAAAAAAGGAAGAGGTCCAGGAAATAATCAATAAGGCTGAATCCAGCGGAAACAAATTGAAGTCTACAGATGGTGAGCTCTGCATAGCAAAGGGTGAATTCGAAAACCTAACAGTATATGCCATGTACTCTGCTTCAGAGCTTAAGGATGTTTATACACACAAAATGAAGATCCTTGGTCTTACAGGTGGAGAACTTGCCGATGCAGACTATGATGATGAGAGTGACTGGGTTTGTGCTAAAACAGGAGAACCTGCACTTGAGAGGAATGTGGATATGAACTACATGGGGGTTACAAGGCCAGGTCCTGGTATTGTATGCCCAAATGGAAGTGATTTCTATGTTTCCCCGGGTGTAGCAAAGACCCTTACAACTGCAGAATCTGTATTGGAAGAAAAGAGAGCTTAATCATCTCTTGTTTTTTTTTTGAGATAAGAGGATTTCGAAAATTGTCATGCGATAATTTGAATACATTGTGCATCAGTTGCAAGCAAATTATATAAGTGAATCACACAGAACTCCTCTTTGTTTTTAATTATATATTTACGAGGGATATCATGGAAACCTTAAAAACAGTCAAAAGCCTTTGTCCGGAATGTCTGGAAAAGATTGAAGGTATCAAGTATGTAGAAGATGGTAAAGTCTATCTGAAAAAAGAGTGTAATATCCATGGCAGCTTCACAACCCTTATTTCCAGGGATGTTGAACACTACATACAGATGGAAGAGTGTTTTGATGTGGACAGAGCCAAGGCCAGAGAACCTCTTACAGATACCGTACATGGTTGTCCTTTTGACTGTGGTCTGTGTCCCTCTCACAAGCAGGATACATGTCTGGCAGTAGTAGAGATCACCGACCGATGCAACATGAAATGCACTTATTGTTTTGCCAATTCATCCATGGATGCAAGTCTTGATCCGGATATGGACACGATAAGGACCATGTTCGAGACAGTGAAGAAATGCCAGAACGAGCCAACCTGCATCCAGATATCAGGCGGTGAGCCCACCTTGCGGGATGACCTACCAGAGATCATCAGCATGGGAAAGCAAGTAGGGATCACACATATAGAGCTTAACACCAATGGTGTAAGAATAGCCGGGGACCAGGATTATTTTGACAGGATAGCTTCTGCAGGTTTAGATGCCATATATCTTGGTTTTGATGGGGTATCAGATGATGTATATCTTCAGAGGACCGGAAGGAAACTTTTTGATGTAAAGAAAGAAGTTATCAACAAGTGTGAAAAAGCAGGTATCGGTGTCGTACTTGTACCGCTGGTAGCGGGAAATTATAACCTTCATGAGGTTGGCAGGATCATAGATTTTGCAGCCAGCAGAGTGCCAACTGTCAGAGGTGTTCATTTCCAGCCAGTGTTCTATTCAGGACGCTCTCCTGATGATATGGAAGGTAAGGTAACCATACTGGACCTGCTTGAGGAAATCGAAAAACAAACCAGCGGACAGCTCAAGGTCACAAATTTCACACCATCTCTTATGCCACATGCGCATTGCGGGGCAACCTGTCTCACACTTATAGAAAATGATGGCTATCTCCCCCTGACCAATATCTCACTGGGCGCAGCCAAGTCTGCATCGGATGTTGCAAGCAAAACAAAGAAATCTATTATGGGCAGGTGGAAGGGACTTGAAAAGGATAAAGAAGCAAAATCATCATGTGGGGACCTTCTTGTAAAAAGTTCGTGCTGTGAAAAACCACTTAGTGATCTTACAGTAAAAGGATCATGTTGTGAAAAACCACTTACAGATGTCCTTCCCGAAAAATCCGGCTCAAAACTTGCCAATGGATGGGCGGATTTCATCGAGATGAGCAAGAACACCTATCTGACAATATCGGCCATGGCTTTTCAGGATGTCTGGTCATATGAGCAGGACCGTATAGAGAACTGCTGTATACATGTGGTGACACAGGATGGCAGATTCATTCCATTCTGTAACTACAACATGACCAGCTGCAATGGTCAGTTCATGTACAGGACTGCTGCAGAATAACTATCAGATCATGTATCATTATGTATCTAACGACAACCGGAGGCATATAATTGGGTCTTCATTCAAAGATAAACACGTCCATACGCATGAGCGTTGCAAAAAGAAAGCTTGAATCCAGAAAGATAGCTCCAGAAGATGGGAATCCTCTTGATCTTTGGGGGCTCACTAAAATTAAAAAAGATATAAAAAACAATAAAGAGCTCAGGGAGAATTTTGATCAGAAAGAGCTTGACAGATCTGATATCAAGGAGTATAAGCTTTTTAAGTTCAGAGAGTTGCTTTCTTATGTGCTGGAGAGCAGTCCTTACTACAGGGACATGTATGAGAACCTTAATGTGGATCCCCGGCTTATCAGAAGCTATGAGGATATCGGAAAATTACCTCTGACTGAACAGAAAGAGCTGGCAAATAAACCATATCACTTCCTTTGTGTGTCCAGAAGGGACATTGCCAGGGAATTTACCAGTTCAGGGACCACTAATATGTTAAAAAGGATGGCATATACCCAGGATGAGCTGCTTGAGATCGTTGATTCTGTGATATCCGGGCTTAAAATGGCAGGCATGGGCTCAAAAGATGACACTTTGCAGATCATGTATCCTACCATAACCGCAACCTGGGATCCTGGCCTTGTATTGAGCAAGGCATGTGACCTTGCTGGTTTCAGATCGGTTATAAGTGATAGCCTTGATGTGGAGGAGCAACTCAGGACGATGAAAGATTCCGGTACCACTTTCATAATAGGTACATCATCATTTATACATGAGCTATCCAGGAAAGTCTGTGACCGCACAGAACCTCAAGAGCTTGGCATTAAAAGGATAATATGTTCTTCTGAACCTCTCACAGAGAGTATGCGTGATGAGATCGAAAGTGTTTGGGGCTGTAAGGCACTAAGGCAGTGGGGGATGACAGAACTTGGACTTGCAAATGCCATAGAATGTGAACACCAGGAAGGTTTCCATCTTAATAATCCCGATTTTCTTGTAGAGATCATAGATCCCGTGAATGGTGAACAACTCCCTCCTGGTCAAGAAGGTGAGCTTGTTGTTACAACTCTCAGAAGAAAGTGTATGCCTCTTATCCGGTACAGGACAAGGGATATAACAAGCCTGATTGACGAGCCCTGTAAATGTGGAGCATGCTTTGATCAGCGAATAAGTGACATAAAAAGATTGAATCTATTAGATGGTTAAAATGAGTCAGAAGGGAGAAGATATTGATAAGGGAGCCCTCAACAGGCAGCAGGACCACTGGGAATGTGTATTTTCAAGCAATGTTTCCATGTTCGGTAAGGACCCCAGCAATCCCGCACTGTGGGCATCGGAGATCCTGACCAGAGAAAACAAAAAAAAGGTCCTTGAACTTGGCTTTGGTCAGGGGCGGGATACGCTGTACTTTGCACATGAAGGATTTGAGGTCTTTGCCCTTGACTACTCTGAAAAAGGGGTCGAATGCCTGACAGGAACATACAGGCAATTGCATGATTCTAAACAATTGAATTCAGATGGCTCAATAACAGCTATCCGACATGATGTAAGGGAGAGGTTACCTTTTGAAGATGGAACATTTGATGCTTGTTATTCTCATATGCTTTATTGTATGCCTCTTACGACTTTTGAACTGTGTTCACTCTCATCAGAGATCAGGCGGGTCCTAAAGCCTGCAGGACTGAACATATACACCACAAGGCACACAAATGATCCTCAATACAGAACCGGCATCTACAGAGGGGAGGATATGTGGGAGATACAGGGTGGTTTTATCGTACATTTTCTGAGCCGTGAAAAGATAGACCTTCTCTCTAAAGGATATGATATTGTGGATATAACTGAATTTGAAGAAGGTGACCTGCCTAAAAAACTCTATCGTGTTACACTGAGAAAAAAAAGCTGAAATCGTTTGTTCCTTCTAAGCAAAGTTTTTAACAAGGGTGGTGAGATAGATTGTCTGATTATGATACGATCCAAATAGTAAAAGAGAAAGCCCTGAAAGGTGAGAGGCTGGAAAGGGACACTATTATCTCTTTACTGGAAATCGATCCGGACTCAGAGAATGCTGAGACGCTCGGAGCGGCTGCAAGGGAAGTTGCTGCAGCAGTCACCGGAAATAGCGCAAGTGTCTGGGCTTCTATAGGAGTTGACTACAAGAAATGTGCTATGAATTGTGATTTCTGTGCATTTGGTAACAAATGGGGAATTGTTAAGGTTGAAAGCGAACGAAGTCCACAGGAGATCATTGAACTAGCCCGCAGGTTCGTCTCACATGGAGCAAGATGGATAACCCTGCGTACCACACAATTTTATGGAATTGACAGGCTTATTCAGATTGTCAGGGATATAAGATCATCAGTTCCCGGAAAATATGAAATTGTTGTTAATACCGGTGAATTTGATGATGTGCAAGCAAAGCTTCTGTCCGGTGCTGGTGCACAGATGGTCTACCACACTATCAGGCTTCGTGAAGGTATAAATACCAGATTCAAACCAGAGAACAGAATAGCAACTCTTGAATCCGTAAACAGTTCTCCTCTAGATCTTGCCTATCTTGTGGAGCCAGTTGGTATTGAACATACGGATCCTGAAATCGCAGATATATTGTTGACAGCACTAAAATACAATGCAAGACTTTGCGGTGTGATGGCCCGGGTACCGCTTCCCAGGACACCTTTGAGTGCTTATCCTCAAATTTCGGAGCGAAGGCATGCCCAGATAGTAGCTGTGACACGTCTTGCATGTGGGGTCCATGCACCGAATATCTGTGCTCATCCACCATCACAACTTGCAATAGACTGGGGTGCCAATGTAGTTGTTGTCGAAACAGGAGCTATACCCAGGGATACAGACAACTGTAAAGATGAGTGGAAAGGATTTGATATGAATACTGCAAGAACTTATTTTGAGAATTCTGGATACTCATTTTATCCAGGAGGTAACTAAAATGAAAGGATTTGCTCCTATGCTGAGTATGGTCATAATCCTTCTCCTTCTGGCCAGTTCAGGATGTTTAGGCAGTATATCACATGAAGGACAAACATCAAATGTGGGAACATGGAAAACAGCTCAGACGATACAGCCTTTTCTTTATCAGGACTTTGTTGCCGATGATCATCTGGTAAATGTACTTCCTTTTACAAATCCAGGTGACCAGAAATCCTCTCTTTTGGCGGGAAGCCTTGATATGACAGGTACCACCATAGCCCTTGCCATCACTGCAGCTTCAAGAGGTGAACCTGTTGTGGTAGTATCCAATCTATGTAACAAATGCTCGGCCATAGTTGTCAGAGAGGACTCTGATATTATGGAGCCTTCAGATCTGAGGGGCAAGAAAATTGGCTATGTGCCAGGTACCATGCATCATGTACTGCTTCTTGAAACATTGCATCAGGCTGGAATAGATCCTGCCAGGGATGTCACTTTACAGAGAATAGATTTCTTTGACATGGGTCAGGCCCTGTCACAGGGCAATATTGATGCTTTTTGCAGCGGTGAACCCTACCCATCTCTTGCAATAGCCAACGGTTATGGACGTATTCTTACTTATCCTTATTATGATGAAGGTATTGGTACGATCAATGCCGCAATGATAACCACAATAGATAATGTAGAGAATAACAGGGACAAGATCCAGAGTCTTGTGAATGCTCATGCCAGGGCAACAGAGCATCTCAAAGCTGATGAAGAAGAATGGCTCCGTAAAGCGTCCGATTTTGGTACTGATCCTGAGGTCCTGAGGATAGCTGCAGATAACATGGAACTTGCGTGGGATATGGATGAACAGTATGTCAAACAGGCAAAGGATCTTGCAGAAAGGATGAAAGAACTTGGAATGATAGAAAGGGTACCGGATATGGATGCTTTATTTGACCTAAGCTTTGTGGATCAGGTACGTAAGGATCTGTATGATGTTGAATGACCGTGAAAATGATGTGAATATGAAACTTGCAGGCTTCTTTCTTCCGGTTGTCCTGTTCACTCTTTGGTATATTTTTACGTTAGACGGAGGGGTGCCTGCATATCTGCTTCCGTCTCCGGGGGATCTTGCAAGTACAGGTATTGATTTTGCAATTGGGGAGAATCCTCCTTATGGTGGCACACTATTTGTACATACCATGGCAAGTGTACAGAGGGTTATTACTGGCTTTGGATTAGCTGTAGCCCTTGGCCTCCCACTGGGTTTTCTGACAGGGCGTATTGGATTGGCACGAGCTTCCCTTGACCCAACAGTTCACCTCATTCGCATAGTGCCTGGTATTAGCTGGCTTCCAATAGCAATGGTCTGGTTTGGTGTAGGGGAGACTACCACATTATTTCTCATATCCCTTGCAGCCTTTTTCCCTGTATATGTTAATGCTGCACAAGGTGCATCCACGGTATCTCCTATGCTTATTCGTGCAGGAAGGATGCTTGGTGCAAACGATCTGAGGATATTTACAACAGTAATAATACCTGCATCCATGCCTGCAACGTTAGCAGGGCTTCGTCTTGGTCTTGGTCTATCATGGGCATATCTGGTACTTGGTGAGCTTACAGGAGTTACCTATGGGCTTGGAGCTGTTATGATGGATGCAAGAATGCTTGGTAATGTAGATATGGTACTGGTATCGATGATATTCATAGGATTCTTTGGACGTATAAGTGACATTGCACTTGTAAAATCCTTTAGGAAATTTGGCCTTTTAAAGAACGGTGATCGAATATGAAACGTACAAACCTTTCAGCTATTGGGATAAGTAAGACATTTTCAAGAACTGGCAGCAATGATTCACTTCCTGTACTTGACATGATTGATTTTGCGATACAGGAAGGTGAATTTGTAAGCATCCTGGGTCCAAGTGGCTGTGGTAAGTCTACATTGCTGAATATACTTGCAGGATTTGAACCGGCAGATATAGGGCATGCTACCTGCTGTGACGACCCTATACAAGCCCCTTCCCCTGAAAGGGCTGTGGTCTTCCAGTCTCCCCTGCTTTTTCCATGGTTACACGTGCAGGATAATGTCATGTACGGCCTAAAGCAAAAAGGAATTAGCAAGGCAGATTCAGAGGAACTTGCTTTAAAATATATAAAAGATGTCGGACTTGAAGGTTTTGAGGGATACTATCCTTCCCAGTTATCCGGAGGTATGCAACATAGGGTTTCGCTTGCCCGCTCTCTTGTGCTTAATCCGAAAGTGCTGTTGATGGATGAACCATTTTCATCCCTGGATGCACAGACACGCTACAGTATGCAACAGTTATTACTTCGTCTTTGGGAAGACAACAGAAAGACCATTGTATTTATCACCCATGATGTTGAAGAGGCTCTTTTAATCTCAGATCGGGTGTGTATCATGAGCCAGAGGCCCGGAAAGATAGTTGAGGAGATAAAAGTGACCTTTGATCGTCCCCGGGACATATCACTTACAAGCTCCCAGGACTTCTCGAGGCTTAAGGCCCACATACTAACCAGGCTGCTTTCCTGAAGATTACATTCATACTTATATCATATTACTAAATTGTTTTTTTTACAGATATTTGCAGTTTTTATCACATTCTTTGTTATATATGTTATAGGTACATTTTACGTCAGTATCCTTCTGCCCCCACTTGAGGTCGAATAATTCAGACATATATGCAACTCCCTCTTCCAGAGATATTCTGGTTGCTTTTTTACAGCATCTGGCACCACCTGCATCGGCGATGGATAAAAGGGTTCTGGAAGTGGCACGGTTTGCATGCGAGCGTTCATATGGTTTTAACGGTGTGGCATCAAGAAGGACACATATCGCTATTCCTATGCCCACTCCAGCACCACAAGCCCCATATAGTCCACAGTATCCACCGGGTACATTTCTTCCACGTTTGATTGCCTCTTTGATCTTACTCTCCTGTTTTTGCCCAATAAGGTTTCCGTAGGCAGCCACCAAAGCAGCAGGAACCAGTGCATGGTGTTCAGGTCCGTGCATGTGTATTCCAGGGTGTTCCATTATTCTCTCTGCTATCATGAAAGGATCAGTTGAATCTGTATTCATACATATGTGGCCGATAAGTTCGATAGCATCCCTGGAATGGCATTTATTACATACATAATGCCCATTTTTACATACGAAATATGTATCTTCTTTGATCCCACAGTAATAACATTTTGAATGGATAGCTCTTTCCATATAATCAATATCACTTTTACAGATCAGGCAGTTGACCTTGTTGTTTTCAGTTACAGGATAGCTCTCATTTTCTGAGAGCTCTTTATTTTTATCAATATGTCCATTTATACTTTCGTTGGATATTATGTACATTTTATCACCCTGCTCATATTATTACTGAGAGAAATTGCCGTATAACACACTTTAAAAGTATAACACACTTTAAAAGGTAGTTATCCTTTATGTGTGCTAATTTTCCTTTAATTGTGAACGTGAAAACCTCATAAGTAATTTAGAAGGTAGACGGCATGCAATAGATTGCATAATCCCAAGTCCCTTTCCTGGAATAATGATATCTTTACCACATTTCATTGCATCATAAGTATCATCTGCAACAACCTTAGCTGTAACAGCCATCCATGAACTGAATGTCCTTGTATGCTCCATACCTGCTATTATCTTGAAACTGGTATCCTTAACAGCACTTGGGCAGACAGCCATAACCTTTACTCCCAAACCTTGCTCTTTTAGTTCATAATTAAGTGCACGACTGAAATTCAGCACAAAGCTCTTGCTGGCACCATACGTTGCAAAGTAAGGATTGGGCTGGAAAGCTGTTATTGATGATATATTTATTATATGACCTTCATCACGATCTACCATTTCTTTAAGATAGAGACGTGTCATCTGATAAAGTGTTAGAACATTCAATTGCAACATCTCAACTTCTTTATTAGGAGCAATATCGTTAACAGGACCATAGGTACCAAAACCTGCACAGTTTATCAGCACGTTTATAGTGATTCCATGTTCCCTGGTAAATCCATAAACTGACATTGCAGCATCATGGGCACTAAGGTCCTTCTCAAAAGTCACAATATCTATATCTGGATTGCTTATTTGCAGAGCTTTTTTTATAAAAGCAAGTTCATCTTCTTCTTTGGCTACAAGTACCAGATTATAATTATCCTTTGCAAACAGTTTTGCCAGCTCATGGCCAATGCCACCAGTAGCTCCGGTGATCAATACTGTCCTTTCACAGTTTTTATCGTATACCTGACTTAGTTGATCACCGCTAACCATCACATCCACCTGTAAAGCATGCTAACCAGCTTTCGTACACGACCATTGTAAGGGGGATAGATGATATCCACAGACCCCCATCTTCGATGGATTATACTTCTTTTGTTACTGAATTCCATAAAGCAATGAAATCCCAGCGATCTGCCAATACCACTGCGGTTATTACCTCCAAAAGGAAGTTCCGGGTTAACATAACCCAGCATATAGTCGTTTATAACCGCTCCACCGGAGGTGTTATTCCTGAGCAGGTATCTTATGTTATCTTTATTGCTGCTGGCGATATAGAGCATCAAAGGGTCAGGATTTTTGGAAATGATATCATTTATCTCGGTTCTGTCACTATAGGTGATTATAGGGAGCAAAGGTCCGAATATCTCCTCCTGCATTATTTCCATTTCAAGTGAAACATTATCAAGTAATGTAGGACCCATGAACAGGTCATCTCTTCTAAAGTTGCCACCATAAAGCAGCATTGCTCCTTTTTCTATTGCATCATCATATATTGAGTTAAGGCGCTGAAAATGATGTTCGTTTATTATCCTGCCATAATCTGGTGATCGTTCAATATAATTATTATTTTCATTGTTGTAGCATTGACCATAGAGACTTTTCAGTGAACTGGCAAACTCTTCAATGAAAAAATTTTTTATCGATTCATGTATTATAAGATAATCAGGACTGATACAGGTCTGCCCACAGTTCAATGCCTTTGCCCAGGCCACACGCTTAGCAATTTTTTTAATATCTGCACTCTCATCAACGATTGCAGGGGATTTACCTCCCAGCTCCAGCGTAACACTGCATAGATTACTGGCCGCCTTTCCCATCACTATCCTGCCAACCCGTGGACTACCTGTAAAAAAGATATGATTGAACGGATGGTCAAGCAGATAAGAGGCTATATCCGCACCACCTTCAATAACAACCACCTCATTAAGCTCAAAGAGCTCATCTATCATGTTCTTTATAAAAGCAGATGTTCTGGATGACATCTCGCTGGGTTTTAGTATCACAGAGTTTCCCGCAGCAATCGCATATACCAGTGGTACAAGGGAAAGGTTTAGTGGAAAATTCCATGGGGATATGATAAGCACAATCCCTTTTGGCTCAAAACGTATGTATGAAGATGTACCAATAAGCGGCAGAGGGGTTGATACCTTTTTTTCCTTCAACCATCCTCTCAAATGCTTTTTTACGTATTTGATCTGGGTCTGGACAATCCCTACCTCTGTTGCGATCACCTCAACCTTAGGCTTTCTAAGATCGTGTTGCATGGCTTCAAACAGACTTGTAAGCCTGTCCTTATCTTCAAGATAGTTCTCAATGCGTTCTAAGCGCTCGATTCTTTGCTTTGCATCTTCTTGTGCCAGCTCAGGAGCTTTGTCTTGCATATCCCTGAACAAAGCCTGAATATTTTGTTGCATATAATGTATCCTATTTTCTCAATACACTATCTGTTTATTTACTAGTTCATTTAATTATTTCTTTACTAGTTCATTGGTCCATTATTTAAACTATCCGATCATTCAACTGATATCTGCATTCAAACAACTATCAATCCGAGCATTGATAGTATATAGAAAGTTGTAAGGGCTGCAGCTGAAGCAGATTCTCTCAAGATCATGTAGCTTTTTCCTTTTACAATATCGTTTATGGTAAGGCACACCCATAAAAGGAATACATATCCTGCCATAAGGGACAATAACGAAAAATTTGGGTGGTACCATGTACCAAGAACTTCGCCTGTGAATTCTGTAAGAACCGTGAAAAAAGCCACAAAATAGGCAAGCCTTAAACCACCAAATGACCTGAACAACATAAATGCAAGGGTGATCTTTATCATTATTCCGGCAGTATTGGTAGAAAGGTCAAAGAGCATATAGTCGATCGCTATTAGTGCAGTCATGCTTGCAATAACAAAACCATTTGAAAAACGGAACCATTGTTTATTTTCGTATTTGTTTTCAAAGGTCTTCCACAGATTATATGATGACCAGAATATAGTTCCGTAACCTGGTATGAGCCATACGGGAGAACCTCCTATAGATCCACCAAGATATGTAAAATATCCATATTTCACTCCAAGTAACTCATGTATATAACCAAGGACCGATGCAACGATAAGGATGGTCTTTCCTTTGTCTGTACTATTATTCCAGAAAAGTACCCAAAGAGCAGCAAGTACAATAGCCGGTAATATCTCATCAACAGTATTACTGTAATAAACAAGAACCCCAAATATAGTAAAAAGCATGAAAGGGAAAAAGTACTTTGGTTCATTGATAAGGATCTTGCTTTTATATTGAAGCATGTCTTTCAGACAATAAGGATATAATTTTCTATCGCTATTTTCTTTATCTAAAAAATCCTTTATTTGAGATATCATGTACATCACTATATTCTTGGATTTTGTTTTTTTGCTGTTCTTGCATACCTTTTTTAATACAGCGATTTTCACATAAAATAACCAGTGCCAGATAACTGGTAAGGAATCCGGGGCCGATATGTATATAGTACAAAGCTCTCAGCTTTATTTAAATATCCTGCTCCCTCATATTTCCATTATACCAAAGAAATAGTTCCTCCTGCCAAATAATTATATGAACATGAACGATATTAGCAGAAGAAACTGTATTTCATCTTAGTATTTGTGATCCTTTGCCATTTCAACCATGGCCTGCAGGTTTGCGTTTGGAGTGTTGCTAACAATACCACATCCTGGTGCAATTATTCTTATACCGTCATCCAATACTTTCTTGGATGCTTCTTTCACTCCATCTGGATCCATTTTCCACAGGACGCTTACAGGGTCCAGGTTACCAATGAGGACAGCATGATCTGCTTTACTAAGTGCATTTGTAACATCAACACTCTGGTCTATGCTGATAGAATCCACACCAGAAGATTCCATAAGTGTCAGACTTGGGGTTGTGTCCCCACAGATGTGCAGCACTGTCGCGACATTCATATCACGCATAGCATCAACAATTTTCTTATGTGATGGCACTACGAACTTCTGATAGAATTCATCTCCAATGAGCATTGCGCTTGCAGTAGGGTCTATGATGACCATTGTGTCAGCTCCGTTCTCAACCATTTTCTTTGCATAGTCGATATTGAACTCTGTTGTAAGCTCCATTAAAGCAAATCCAAAATCTTCATCTGTCATTATAGCCATGAACCAATCGTCTCCGTTCAGGTGCTGTGCCAGGGAAAAAGGACCTATCATACTACCCATTATTGGCAGATCATTGCCATACTTGTCAGCAAGTATCTTTATTGCATCACACACAACACCTATCCTGCCTTTGCTAAGATCGTAGCCTTTAAGCTTGTCAATATCCTCTATAGACTTGACCACATGCCCTACAACAGATGGTTGTTGCTGTTTTGTTCCCTCTTTTATGTCACAACCAAAGAACTCAGCTTCTGCTGTTATGTCAAAAGGCACACGTACTGCTTCAAAGCCGATAACCGTATGGCCTGCTTCAGCAAGTGTTGCCATTTTGTTTGCATCCTCATTTGCCTCTGGCCAGAATGAGCCACAGGCTTCCATCTGCTCAACAGTTCCGGTTTGTGTGACCGATATAGCAGGCATTCTGTCCACTTTTTCTCCTCTGAGTGCACGTGCTAATCTCTCTTTAGGTGTATATTCATCCATCTAATAAACTCCTTTAATTAATTTAATTAATATTGCTATGATAAATGTAAAAGTAGCATTTTATGTAGCTAAATTCCAGTAGTATCTAAAAGTGAGAATGTGACCGGAAAGGTACAGATCTAACTGTCACACTGATAAGCCAATCCAGGTCACATATATTGCTACAGGGAATCTGATCTCAGCCCACAATTGGTTTTCGGACGGTCAATGGTGGTATTTGTATTGTTGCGTTGTCAGATTACCCTGCAGTTTTCAATCTTAACCCCATCTGTCAGGTGAAAGTGTACCTGCTGCTTCAAGTGCCCATTTTGCCGCTTCCATGGCATCGGGTTTGTTCATGTCAGCTCCGATCTCCTGTGCAAAATCAGGAGTAATTGGTGCTCCACCAACGATCACTTTTACCTTATCTCTTATTCCCTGACTCTGAAGACCAGTAACAACCTTTCCTACATTATCCATAGTTGAGGTCATAAGTGTGCTAACAGACACAACATCTGCCTTCTTTTCTGCAGCTGTCTTAATGAAATCCTCAATGGGTACATCTTTTCCAAGGTCGATAGCTTCAAAACCTACAGCAGACATCATTGTCTTTACAAGGTTCTTTCCAATATCATGCACATCACCTTCAACACTGCCTATCACAAGGACTTTCTTTGTATCAGCGCCCTCAAGTTTAATGTGTGGGGTAAGGATGTCCATACCTGCATACATGGCATTGGAGGCCAACAGAAGGTGTGGTATAAATGCCTGTTTTTTGTCGTACTTATCACTCATTATCTCCATACCATTAGCCAGACCTTCTATCACAGCTTTGTAAGGGTCCACACCCTCATCAAGTGCCTTCTGAGCTAATTCACTGGCAACATCTTTTTTTCCATTAATTACAGCTTCTGTCAGTCCATTAATAATCTCATTTTCTTCCATAGTATGCCTCCTAGTTTTTGTAAGCAATGCCCAGATGGTTGAGATCTTGTCTGCATTTCCAAGCATTGTTCTTTGAATAATTTCTCAGGCCAACAGGACACAGATCCAGGAACTCCAGTCCAAGAATTAGTATAGCTATTGGCAATTACAATTAGCTGAATATGATTATATATAATAACTTATGGTAATTAATCAACAAAAACAATATCATCGACACAACATTCCATGTTCAGAATATAGATATTACAAAGCCATTAATCTGAATTTAAGGTATCTAAGAAAACGTTGAAATGACAAAAAAGAATGCTTTTGATAATATCAAAGCCATGAATCAGATTCATGGTCCGGCACAAAAAAGGTAAACTAACCCTGGAAAAGCAACATATGATATTTGGTCATATGTTCCTCGCTATCTCGTTTGCTCCATTGACAGCCTCCCAGACCCCTCCCGGTCTGCTGGCATCCCCTACAGAATATATCTCATTGGCTGCATTATTCTTAAGCATTTCGTAGTAAAGTGAATCGTCTCCTCGAGACCCT
Organism: Methanosarcinaceae archaeon; assembly: GCA_003565715.1. GTDB lineage: Archaea > Halobacteriota > Methanosarcinia > Methanosarcinales > Methanosarcinaceae > Methanolobus. Next base: position 12,937 of record PXAV01000076.1, on the reverse strand, counting down.
GTTGCCAGGATGATAAAATCGGTCTTAACTGTGATCACTTCAACATTCTCATCCTTTAGCTTCTTTTCAAATGGGTTCTTTACGTTTTCCGGGATAAGTGCTTTCCAGGGAGTATAAGGATCACTTCTGCCTTTGTTGGCATGTATATAAGCAAAACCATCTGAAAATTTGAATACACTGGATGCAGTATATACTGTGATAGGCTTTTTCAGTACATGTTCTGCTTTGCCGGAAGGAGAACCTTTTCCCATCATCATCCATAACATCTGTGCCCGGTTAGCTAATGTGGTATAAGGCATAAGTTCTTTGTTTTTTCCCACAACAGTTACATTTAAACATTTTTCATTAGCTATAGTGTAGGCAAGCTCACAAGCTACTATTCCTCCACCTATGATCAGGATATCTTCAATTTTTTCAGATATCATTAAATCCCTGGCCAGAAGATCCTTAACTTCCAGATAGTTCATATCTTCAATTCCCTTGACATGTGGAAAAACTGTCCTTAAACCATTGCAACAGATTATAACATCGAATTTATCTTTGATATCATCTGTTCTTATCTCTCTGTTAAGCTCAACCTTCAGTCCCTCTTTAACACAGAGGTCGATAATGTACTGTATATTTTCAATGTATCGTTTGATGTCATGTTTAATTGACATTTTAGAGGCCAGTGCCAGCTGGCCACCGATAGTATTTTTCTTATCAAAAAGTGTAACTCTGTGTCCTCTTTTGTGGGCTGTGATCGCCGCTTCACAACCTGCAGGCCCGGCACCTACGATAGCCACATTTTTTATTTTATCTGCTTTCAGGGACTTTTTTGTATCTTCAAAACCAGTATATGGATTAACAGAGCAACAGGGGTGTCCACCATTTTTGAATGATTCTATACATCCGTCGTGATCACCTATACAATGTACAATTTCCTTTACTCTGTTGTCTTTTACCTTTACCGGCCAATAAGGATCTGCAAGAAGGGGTCTTCCAAGCATTACAAAATCTGCCCACCTGTTCTGTAGAACTGCCTCTGCTTTTTCAGGCTTACCCATTTTTCCAACGGCAATTACCTTTGCATCTATTTTATTCTCTACAAAGTAGTCTTTTAATCTGCCAGCTATCTCTTTTGCATAAACGGTATCATCAAAGTAAGCTGGCGGATGTGGCCAGAACCAGTTATCATAACATCCCTTATCTACATCGAATGCATCAACACCGGCTTCATATAGAGCCTTGCAAAATTCCAGACCTTCCTCAACTGTTCTCTCTTTTCCATGAAAACGTTTTTTAAATATCTCATCACCATAGCTCTGTTGTAATGCCTGGGTAAGGTCCAGTCTGTATATAATTGGAAAATCTTCTCCACAACGTTTCTTTATTTCTTTGACAACATCTATACCGAACTGGAAATTGTTACGGTATCTCCCAAATTTCCTTCTGTTCCATGGACCTGATGTCAACTGATCCATCAGGTATCCTTCGTGACCATGTAAGTGTATACCATCAAAACCGGAAATCTTTGCGTTGGCTGCACACTGTCCAAACATACGGACTATCTTTTTTATTTTGCGGTCGGAGAGAGGTGCATGGGGTACCTTAGGTATGTAAAAATTACTGCACCACGAAGCAGATCTTAATATCTTTCCTTTCAATGCAGGCTCCGGAGATCCCACTCTGCCAAGACCTGCTGAGAGCTGGATGAATATCTTTGTTCCATATGGTTTTACAGCTGCTGTAAGATCTCTCCAGCCGCTTAACCTTGTTCTTGATGATCCATCTATACGTGGGAAATATGTAGTCTTGTTATCTTCAGAAACAGTTGGGTCTATTCCGTATGATACCGGCACAAGTCCTGTAATTATAAGGCCGGCACCACCTTTTGCTCTTTCTGTATAAAAGTCTATCATTTTATCAAGAGGACGTCCTATGGGATCGGCCATGTTTATATTACCTATTGGGGCCATAATTATTCTGTTCTTAAGCTTACATTTCCCGATATTGCCAATATTGAAAAACTCTTGAAAAGGCATTTCACTTCCCTCCCCAAAAATGATATTTACTTAGATGTGTTCTTTTTTCTTTTATTTCGAGCTCCATCGATTCTAATGTCATTGCCAAAAAAGTAATACACATTTTCTTTTTATTTTATTTAACTGTTAGGTGCACACTTGGATATAATCTTTTATAGTTACTCCATTTTTCAGAATAATGTCTTTGATTTTATCAACGACAACGTTTTTTGCTTTATAGGTGATTTACTATATTTGATTGATATTTTAAGGTAATTCGTTATATATATTTATGCTATCCAATGAAAGATAGTAGCTTGTAGGTGAAAAATAGATGTCAGATGGAAGAAGATACGTTGATGACTTGACAAGGGATGAAAGATATTCTCCTGAACTGCAGAGAAAAGGTGTAAACAAACAATTCTATGATTCAAATCGAATGCTCCTTTGTCCGGAATGTGGCAGATCCTTCAGTCTTTTCTATTCAAGAGCTAAACTATGTACTGGATGTCCCAGTCTTGCAAGAGGCTGTGAGCTTGCGCGTTGTATATACTGTCATACAGAATTCCCTCTAAGGGACACCATGTCCAAAACAGCTACAAGAAGGACATCTAATTATATTGGTTCAGTTGTCAAAAGGTACCAAAACACCTTTGGGGAAAGACCTGGCCAGTAAAGTGGTCTTTTTTTTCTTTGTATTTTATCATTGTTATTTAATTTTAATATATCAAAACGGTTTTATGCAGTATATGAATAATTCGGTCTATAAGTAAATCTCAAAAGACAAAGTAATTTCCTGCTAATGACCATACTTTAATAGAACTATGCATATATTTAATATGGAGATCGATATATTTATACGTGTCCTAAAATTAAACACGAGCAATGAGAAAGTTTGTCTGGAATGAACATATGAATAAATACTGTATGAAAATAATATAATTACACTAGCCGGGAATATTACCATGAGGGCAGAATTGATAAGTACTGTATTCATGTCGGAAAAAAGAAAGAACACATTGATTTTGTTAATGGAAGGACCTGCAACAATCGAGCAGATAAAAACTTCTATCAAAGGGACTACCAGTGCCATTATAGCTCAGATCAAAATACTTATTGAACAAGGACTGGTAGAACAAAAAGATGATGAATATAGTCTGACACCTATAGGTAAGATAATACTTGTAAAAACAAAGCCTCTGATAGAAACACTTAACGTAGTTGAGGAAAATCAGGATTACTGGGTCAGCAGAGATCTAACTGCATTACCCGATCATCTATTAGAGAGGATTGGAGAACTTGGTGATATCCTTATACATGAGTCTGACCTCAGTCACCTCTTTGAACCTCCAAAAGAGTTACTTGTAAGTCTTAAAACCACAAAGAATGTGTGTACCTTCTACTCTTATTTCTGTCCGACATGTCCGGATAACTATTCCAAGCTTGCCACAAAAGGTGTTGACTATAATCTCATATTAACGCGGCCTGTATATGAAAGATTAAAAGAGGAGTATACAGATAACTATAATGCAATTATGGTAAGTGAAGGATCAAGTCTTTTCGTTTGTGACGATGGAAAATTAAAACCCGGATCATTGTCAATTACCGATGATATGCTTTTGTTGACCCTTTTTAGCAAAAAGGGTATCTTTGATCACAAAAAGGTTATCAGCTTTGAGCAAAGTGCACGGGATTGGGGTAGAGATCTTTTTTTATATTTTAAAAGCCTATCAATAAAGATAAAATAGCTATTTGCATGTGGATAATGGCTTTACCACTTTAAAGCTTTTATTTTTAACTTTTTGAACCCTCTCTTTAGCAAGTATTTGTGAAAGACTTGTAAACCGGTCTGATAAAAATAATGCAGTTGATACAATCAAAGCGATTAATATGCTTATTCTGAATGTTTTTATACATGCGAATGATTAGGAACTTACAGTTTATACTATCTTCTGTGCTAATTTCTTATACTCTATTATTTGTAACATCAATTTTGATTGATTTACTGAGGTTATTATATATGGTTTAAAAAACTAGTCATGTTTGTTTCATCCTGAAGTGGATGATCAGCATACAAAGAAAAAATTACATGGTTATTGGGTCACCAAACTACCTCCATACTATAATTGTACCCCCAATGAAATACACTTGATACTATTTCTACCAGACCATGTAATTTTTTCAAATACATACATTTAGGCTTTGCAGTCATTCTCCACAAATATTTCTGCAAAGCCTTTCAATAATCAACAATTCATATTTGTAACAAACCGAATGTATTCTATCTGACTGTATAAATAATAATTATGCAGCATCTCACTAAATAATAAAAGATATAAGTATGCATGATGACCTGGCTTCAACATATCGTAGTAGCTGTAAGTTGGATACTGTAAGTTGGATAACATCTTTGCCATGGTCAAGCATTTTATTTTAACTGTCCTTTTTATTTTGTCAATCGCCTTATTCTGAATGTCGACATTGATTATATCATTTGTAGCATTATTTTCTCTGAAGTCATTATATATACAGATCTTACAAATTATAATATAACATTAGATGTGGCCGTTATATTGTGTTCAGTCCTAAATCAATGAATATTAAGGAGTAATAAATTTGTATGGAATTGCATTAGATCTTGGAACCAGTGGATTTAGATTGCAACTTCTTGATCTAAGTAGCGGAGATGTAATAAAAACAGTAATGACTATGAGACATCCATTGCCTGGAGGAAATGTTATTGACCATCTTGGTTTTGCAGTTCAGGTAGGTGAGGACTGTGCAAATAATATCGTAGTCCATACTGTAAGAAAAATGATAAGTGAGCTTAATGTACCTATAAGGGATATAAAAAGAATAGCCGTGTGTGGAAACCCTATTCAGCTCTCAATCTTTCAGAATATAGAAATAAGGGACCTCGCCTATGCCGGAAAGAATATGCAAAAGAGGCTTGGTATTGGAAACATCAAAAGAGGTCTGGTTGTATATCCTGGTCAGAGTATATTTAAAAATGAAGCAGCCTTTGAAGGATCAGAGGTTATTGTATTACCATCAATAGAGCATGAGATAGGTGCTGATGCCCTTGCAATGATGGTTAAGACAGACTTCATGAGCCAGAAAGGAATTTCACTGGTTACTGATTATGGAACAAATGCTGAGATGGCACTTAAGGTAGGTGACCGTATAGTAACTTGCAGTGCAGCAGCGGGACCTGCAATTGAGGGCCAGAGTATCAAATGCGGAATGCTTGCTGGTCCAGGTGCCATATCTGATATAAATGAGGAGGATGGGCTTTGGAGAATGACAGTACTAGATGAGCATATGGGGGCTGTGCAAGGTGACCTTGTAGATCCAAAGACCGGACAGATCGTAGAAAAGGGATCAGTTGTATCAAGGGGTATAACAGGAACAGGTGTAATCTCAGCTATTGCTCTGGGTATCAGTACAGGTATCATTAAAAAGATGCCGGAGCTTCCCCATGGAAGACTTTTTGTTGGGGAGGACCTGATCATTACAGATAGAGATGTATCCGAGGCTGGAAAAGCTATTGGTGCTATCAGAGCTGCACACCTGACTTTGCTTATAGAATCTGGACTTGAATACCAGGACCTTGAGTACATGTACATGTCTGGTGCATCAGGCACATATGTTGATGCTGATAAAGGAAGGATGATCGGGCTTTTGCCAGGTTTTGCACCCAATATAGTGCAGTTTGGAAATACATCACTTGAGCTTGCAAAAGATGTTGTGCTGGGGAAATATGAACTTGAATATATAGAAAAGCTTGCTGAAAGGATAAAAGCTGACCACCTCATGCTGGCCTCAAATGAGACATTCAAGAACATATATGCATGCGAGCTGTCTTACTGGACAGAAGGTATGTCTGAAGAAATGTACAATGATCTTATTGATATATACGGCTTACCTAAAATTCCAACAAAACTTTCAAACCCCAAAATTGAAAGGAAAGTTAGAAAAGACATTGAGAACATAGGCTATGCTGGTCTGAAAATAATAAAGGACCTGGGAATGGTCATTGAGGAAGATACAAACAGATGCGAGAAATGCAAGCTTTGCGAGCGTGAATGTCCCGAAAAAGCTATAAATATTGTTGAGAGAGATGGTCATGTCTATGCAGAATATTCTGCTTATAAATGCCTTGGAATGAGCTGTAAAAGGTGTGCAGGTGTATGTCCTACAAAAGCTATTAAATACAAGAATATGAAGCCTGTTTACACTGAGGATATTATGGTCTCATAACATTCTATCATTTTTTGTTATCAGAGTAATCGAATAAACTTATTAATGAAACAAGTATATAGATAATTGAACAAGGCCAATATATATTGATGTATGCCTATTCTTTAAAAAAGGTCAAATTATGGCTGACAATAAACACATCAGCATGGAATCAATAATCAATAATAGTCCGGTTATTGTTATCTCAAGAAAAGTCACAAAAGCTTTTCCGATCAAGTACGTATCCAATAACATAAAGCAATTTGGATACTCACCCGAAGATTTCTATTCCGGAAACGTGAAATATGCCGACCTTATTCATCCTGATGACAGAAAGGTTGTTTTGAAAGCTTTTAAATATTTAAACGAACAGCTTGCCGAATTTATTCAGGAGTACAGGATAGTGACCCGTTTTGGAGAGATACGCTATGTTGAAGACAGGGTCCATGTTAAAAATCATGATGAGAGAGAATCTTATATTGATGGCATTATTTTAGATATAACTGAGCGTAAACATCATGAGCTTATAGCCCATCAGCAAAAGACAGCAACCGGAAAGGCACTTTCTGAAATATCACTTGAAGATGTTCTGGGTCTACTTGTAACAAATGCAGAAAAGGTCAATCCAGGTCTGAAGTGTGCTATTATGTTGCTTGATAATAAAAAACAACATATATCCCATGTGGTCGCACCCAATCTTCCACTGTTCTTCAAAGACTCAATGGAAGGTCTTGAGATCGGGTACGGAGTTTGTTCCAGTGGTACTGCGGTCTATATGGGTGAGAGGATCATAGTAGATGATATAGAAAAACATCCATATTGGGCGCGTCATCGATTAGTAGCACAGCAGGCAGGCATCCGGACAAGTTGGGCTGATCTTATAGTCGCTTCCACAGGAGAGATACTGGGTACTTTTGTAATGTACTTTGATAAACCAAACAAACCAAAAAAGGCTTGTTTTGAATACCTGAAAGCAAACGCTGCCCTGGCAGCCATAGAGATAGAACATAGAATCGTGAATGAGACCTTCAGGGAATCTGAGCACAGGTTCAAAACTATATTCAATAATATCAATGATCAGATATATGTAAGTGAACTTAATGGCAACCTTCTCGATGTGAACAAGGTTGTGGTTGACAATCTTGGTTACACAAAGGAATTCATATTAAAATCATCTCCAATGGACATTGTACCTTCATGGTATGTGCAGCGTGCCTCTGAACTTATTAAAGTGATAGAAAGGGAAAAGAAAGCTATTTATGAAGCGGCAGCTATATGCAAAGATGGTTCTGTTATACCTCTTGAGGTTAATGCAAGAATGATAGATTATAATGGCAAAAAGACCATTCTTTCTGTTGCCCGTGATATCACAGAGCGAAATAAGGCTGAAGCTGCTCTCAGGGAAAGTGAAAAGCAGTTCAGAGCACTTGTTTCTAATATTCCCGGTATTACCTATCGTTGTAAATATGACATTGACTGGACAATGCTTTACATGAGTGAAGAAGTAACTCAGATCAGTGGATATGATGCTAAAAATTTTATAAACAATTCCATTCATACTTATGACACTCTGATCCACGAGGATGATCGTGACTTTGTGAACAATACAATAAGGAACGCTGTAAATGTTGATAAGCATTGGGAAGCCGAATATCGTATAATCCATAAGGACGGCAATGTGCGCTGGGTTCAGGAAAAGGGCCGGGCAATAAAAGATGAATCCGGCGTAGTTCGATATCTTGATGGATTTATATTCGATATCAGTGAACGCAAACGTGCAGAAAATACAAAAAAACTCAACCAGTCTCGCCTTGAGGCATTGATAGAGCTTAACGAAATGACCGTTTCATCCCTGGATGAGATCGCAGAGTTTGTTAAAGAAGAAGCAGTCCGCCTTACAGAGAGTAAACTTGGATACATTGCCTTTTTGAATGCTGATGAGACGGCACTCATTATGCACTCCTGGTCAAATTCAGCAATGAGCGAGTGTGGTGTAAGTGACAGGCAATTTATATATCCAATAAAAACAACTGGTCTTTGGGGAGAAGCTGTAAGGCAGAGAAAACCTGTCATAACAAATGATTATCCCGCACCAAATCCGTTGAAGAAAGGTTATCCTGATGGACATGTGCAACTGACACGTCACATGAACGTGCCAATAATTGAAGGTGATCAGATAGTAGCGGTAGTTGGGGTTGGAAACAAAGAGGAAGATTATAATGAATCCGACGTGCATCAATTGACCCTTTTGCTGCATGGTATGTGGAAGCTTATACAGAGGAGACAACTGATAGGTGCTCTTAGCAAGTACTCAGATGAGCTCTCAAAAGCCAATACCAAACTAAGATCAGTTAATATGATAAAGGCCGAATTCATCGAGGACAGTCTGAAAAAGGATAAAGGACCCTTAAATAAAAACGATGTACTTGATGATGAAACGCTCACTCTTCTGGAAGATTCACAAAAGGAAGCTATATCCGTACTTTTGAAGAACTCAGAAAAAATAAAAAGACTTATAGACACGGTCCTTTATACAAACCTGCAAAGGTCAGGCAAAATAGAGTATTCTTTTGCACCTGTGAATATAGGGAGTGTGCTGTCTGACGCACTGCTCAATCTGATATTGCTTGTGGATGAGAAGGAACTTGTGCTGGAAAAGGACATACCAACAGGTCTTCCTGTTGTGAAGGCTGATAAAGACAAGCTCAAAGAGGTATTTATCTATCTGATCCATAATGCCATTAACCTTACTCCAAAAGGAAATAGTATAAATGTTGGCGTTCTTGAGGAAGACGAGTATCTTCACGTCACTGTAAAAGATACAGGGGAAGGTATTGATCAAACGATCATGCCTCATTTATTCTCTACTATGTATCAAGTGAATGATTCAGACAAAAGGATGTATCAGGGTCTGGAGTCAAGTCTATATATATGCAAAGAGACAATTGTTGCACATCAGGGTACTATATGGACAGAAAGTGAGGTTGGTAAGGGTAGCGTATTTCATGTAAGACTTCCTAAGTGGAAAGATGAACATAAAATTTAAAATCAAAAATTTAGTGATGTGACATGTTCATGTCTTTGTAAATTATTAATAGAATGCTGACGTTTTAAGTTGTATAAGGTGATGCTATAAAACTTGCCATACTGGGGACTATTTTCCTATCAGAGAAAAGAATGGATCTGCTTCTTTTATTGATAGAGCGTCCCATGGATATTGAGGATATCAAAGACAAGCTCAATGTGACTACCAGTGCTATGATGACCCAGATAAAGGTCTTGATAGACCAGGGCCTGATAGTTTACGATTACGAATGCTATAAGCTTTCCCATTTTGGTGAGGTGATAGTCAGGAAGATCATTCCTTTGCTCAATACATTGAAAGTGTATTCTGACAACATGGAGTATTGGGAAAGCCACAAATTTGGTTCGATCCCATCTTCTCTTCAGGACAGGGTTGAGGAACTCGAGGAATGTGAACTTATAGAACCTGATCTTAATCGCATGTATGAGCTTCCTCTCAAATTGGAGAAGAACCTGGAAAATGCGGAACGCATATGGGAGGTTTCCTCTTATTTTAGCCCCGCTTATCCTTTTAAATATCTTGAGCTTGCAAGAAAGGGCGTAAATATATCTTTAATTGTTTCTGAACCTGTATTTGAACGTCTGAAAACTGAGTATGGATCAGTACTTGAGGAATATATGGCGCTAAAAAATGTTGAAATATATACATATAAAGATACAATAGGCCTTGCTTCATGTATAGTTACAGAAAAATTCCTTTCATTTTCTCTGTTCTTTAAAAATGGTATCTATCACAATCACGCTATGATGAGCTTTAAAGAAAGGTCCATTTCATGGGGAAAAGACCTTTTTTCCTATTTCAGATCAGGTTCGGTTGTTGTAGAACAAATGTAGGTGACTGCTTCCACAGCTATTCGTTTTGTTAAAGTAAGATTTTACACTTGTCTGCGTATCTCTAAGCTCCGCTGCATCTGCTTTTGTTGTGGTTTATTAGGATAGATACGAAACTTTTATTTCATAAGCATTATACATTAATATTACTTACTTACTTACTTACTTACTTACTTACTTAAGAAAGCTGTGATGACATTAGATTAACTAAAAGGTGGGGTACGATTCATCCCACAGCTAAAGCAGTGGGCCTTATCTACTCCTAAGCCCGTTAATCGTAAACTTTGCATTTTTATATACAAAAATTACACACATACACACATACACACACACACACACATATATATATATACATATATGTAAATAGAATAAGATTTATGTCAATATCACTATACTTTAACTAACTCTTTATACCGGCTTGTTTATAAAAAGATGAAGTAACATAATATTTCAATACAAGCTTATATTCTCATATCACTGTCTTTGATCAGATCAAAGCAATTAATCTGGTTAAGCACTATTATGTGATTATGACGTTTAACGGTATGCACGTTTGTTCATTCTGTTAACCCCGTTAACTACATTTTGTCATTTGATACTATTGTTCTCTTAAATAAATAACCATAAATTGTGTTATATAGATTTATTTCATTGTCTTCAATGTCAGTAAGTACAGCAAAGAAAAGTTCTTATTGACAACCTTAAAAATAGGAGGTATAATATGGAAACTGCAATCCTTAATGAATTAGCTGAAGCTGTAGTTGAAGGAGACGATGACCTTGCTGTGGAACTTTCACAGAAGGTACTCGATAAAGGACTGGACCCTTATGAGGCAATAATAAATGGTCTTGCTAAAGGGATGATGATAATAAGCGATAAGTACGAAAAAGGCGAAGCCTTTGTTCCACATCTGCTCATTGCATCAAGTGCAATGTATGCAGGTATGGAGCTCCTGAGCCCGGCCATAAAGACCGATGGGGAACATGAGACCTCTGTTGGTGTTATTGGCAGCATTGAAGGAGACGTGCATGATATAGGAAAGAACCTTGTAAAGACAATGCTCTCTGCATCTGGTTTTAAAATGGTGGATCTTGGTGCTGATGTACCTGTTGAGAAATTCATTGAAGCTGCCAGGGAAAACCAAGCAGATCTCATATCCATGAGCTCACTGATGACAACAACCATGGCTAACATGGAAAAGGTTATTGAGATGCTTCAGGAAGAAGGTATCAGGGACTCTCTGAAAGTAATGGTAGGTGGGGCTCCGGTATCAGAAGAATTTGCTGAGGCCATTGGTGCCGATTCAACACACGGGGATGCCATGCATGCCAGTGAATGGGCAAATGATAATGTCAAACAACTTGAACCTAATAAGGTAAGATGGAGTGAAGAGAAGATAAGTCTTAGCAAGGTCAAGTACAGAGACTTGCTGTCAAAGAAGAAAGTAAAAGGTAAGGGTGATGTCGGACTTGAGACTGCCAAGGAGATCATCGAAGAGTTCGACAAGGTGGGTGTAAAATCAAAGGAGCAAATGAGCCACATGGACAGAACTCTGGCGGCAATGGGAGACAAAAAGGTCGATCGCCTTCCAGTGTATCCTCTTGCATGTGGTGTCATGAGAAAGTTCGCTAACAGGAACTACAGGGATTATGCAACCGAGCCAAAGGCTTTTGTTGACAGCGCATTTTTGGGTTCTAAATATCTGGATACAGATATGTTCGTAGGGCTCATAGATCTTTCTGCAACCTCGGCTGACTTTGGATGTAAGATCAAGTATCCTGAAGATGACACTCCTTCCTCTGAGGGACATCTTAAGACATACGATAACCTTGAAGTGCCTGAGGTAAAAGAAGGAACCCGTGCACATGAGCTTGTAATGGCATCAAAGATGGCCACAGAGAAGCTGAACAAAGAGCTAAACACTCCATTTGTAGGGTTCCATGAAGGTCCACTTCTGACCCTCACACAACTGATGGGTGCTGACCGTGTCCTTATGGATATGAAAACCCATCCTGATGTTGTTCTTGAGGCTTTGCAGAAATGTACGGACTATATCTGTCAGGTATCTGAGCTCTTCTTTGATGAGGGTGCATGCAATGCTCTGTGTATAGACAACCTATGGTCAAACAATGTGATCATGAGTGAAGAAGATTACTGGAAGTTCGATGGTAAATTTGTTTATGATCAGCATCTTCCGCTCTTTAAAAAGTATAATCAGCCATATATCATACACAACTGTGCTGATGCTGTGCACTTTGACACACAGATCACCAAATTTGATACAAAACTGTATAGTTATGCATACTATCCCAAACAAAGAGGCAAAGGCTCACAGAACTATGCAGACCTCATACCCAAGTATGGTGACACCTGCTGTATGATGGGTGAGATCAACCCTGTGGACTTCATGGACAATAGCCCAGGCGGTGTCCAGAAGATAAAGAATGACACAAAGAACCTTATTGAAGGGGTAATACCTGTGCTTAAGGACAATGGTATGCAATCAAAGTATGTGATGGCTTCTGGATGTGAGATACCTCCTGGTGGTCCACTGAACACTGTGAAGGCCATGGTCGATACTGTTAAAGAACTGGGTCCACAACTGCAAAAAGACATCATTGGATAAAATAGTGATAAAACTCCCTATTTTATCTTTTTATTTTCTTTTTTATGTGAGTTGGGGTGGTAGATGGTAATATAGGGGCTATCCAATAAAAAGGCGGTAATTTCAGACATAACTTCCCTATCTTATTTACAAAAGGTGATAATAATGAATCTGG
>PXAV01000020.1 GCA_003565715.1 Methanosarcinaceae archaeon | reverse complement strand
GTTGTGGTTTGTTAGGATAGATACGGAACTTGTATGTTTTACGCATTAGATGTTAATACGTTCTATTTGCTTAAAAAGATTATGTTTAGAGGAGAATACTAAGAGGTGGGGTACGCTTCATTCCACAGCTAAAGCAGTGGGCTTTCTCTACCCCTACACCCCACTAGTCGTAAATAAATAAATAAAATAGAAAAAAAATCACTCTATCTTTCTATAGGCAGTTTCTCCTTTTTTCTTTTCTATCCTGTCTCCTACTTGCCATCCGGGTTGATGATTAAGTTTCTTCTTTTTTCCGTTACTAAGTCTTATATGTGCATATGTATAGGTCTGGTAATTATCTTCATCTTGCTGGATAGTCTCATCCTTTATGGACTCGATGGTTCCCACCCATTCTTCATTCTTTATCTTCTTATTGTAATATGCTGCATATATCCATATAAGCACAAAGATGAATGCAACTCCAAGTGTTGTGGCAATATCTTCGGTATATAGCAACATACCAATGATTATAGCTAGCAGAATAACAACATACCATATTGCATTAGATCTCATAACTCACCTCTACCTCTGTTCTTAGTAATTTTCTGGCACACAATTAAGATCCACTCCTTTTGGAGGTATATTTTGCCATTAAATCATATGAAAGGATTTTGCATATTTATTTATGAATAAATAATATATAAATTATTTGATAGCTTAAGATATATGTTTTTAGGTTTTCTGCTCAACTTGCAGAGAAGGATCTTCTTGTGTAAGGTAAACTTAGTTAATTACAGACATCTTATATCTGCGTCCAAATTTATATATAGTTATAAATCAATAACAAAAAGCATTGGAGTGGGCTTGAGTTGTACTTTTATAATCAGGTTCACCTCTGATCTTAAATATTAAAAGGGAGGAAAAATATGGTTACATCACCTATTATGGGTAGTGTTTATGTAATGCTGGATAATCTTGTTGCATTCATTCCAACTCTTATTGCTGTAATTTTATTGCTTATAGTTGGAAAGGTCGCAGGTAAAGCATTGGGAAAGATCGGTTCAAAGGTACTTGATAAAGTGGGTCTTGATAACCTTCTGGACAGAACGGCCATCGGTCGTATGATAGAAAGATCGACGATAACAACAGTCCAGTTCTTTGATGCTGTTATCAGGTGGTTTGTGTACCTTATCTTCGCTATGATAATAATCGATCTGCTGAATATAGCGATAGTTGCAGACTTTATCGCAAGCATAATACTGTATATACCTATAATCCTATCTGCAATAGTAGTTCTTATAATAGGTCTTATTGTTGTTGACTTTGTTGCAAACCTGGTTAAGAACTTACTTATAGCTACAGGGATGGATGAGAGGGTATCAGCTACGAGTATTGGAACCGCCATGAATAAAAGCGGCCTTACAGCTTCTGCACTTGTTGCCGGAATAGTGCAGTTGTTTGGATATTTGATTTTTATAATGGCTGCCCTGAACATCCTTAATCTGGACCTTATAGCAGGCGTTGTCCAGTCCATCCTTGTGTATCTTCCACATCTCTTTGCAGGTGTGATCATACTGCTGATCGGTCTGCTTGCAATTGATCTGTTCGCACAGTATATACAAAGCATCCTCGATAACATGGGTGTACGTGGAACCGATATATTGGTACCTGCACTGCGTGGTTTCCTTGCATTCGTTGTGGTTCTGCTTGCACTGGATGCACTGCTTATTGACACAAGTATCTTCTATACATTCATCGGTCCGCTGGCCTGGGGTATAGCTGTAGTGGTTGCCTTTAAGTGGGGTATCAAGGACGCTCTTGTGGAATATGCAAAGGCAAGGAAGTAAATGACAGTATTTGTCGGTAGAGATATACCTATCTTATGAAAGGGACATTGCTGGCACTTTGTGTCAGCTTTTTATTATTTTTCCTGGTTGTTGTTCTTTTGGTTGCCAACTTGTGAAACAGGGTCCTTCTTCCTTAATATGACCCGTAGATTTGAATTTATGTAGCTAAATTCAGTTTTTTGCATAATACTTTTATAGTGACATCCTCTTTATAATGCTGAATATCCTCTGATAACGATATATTGCATCAAGGCAGAATAAATATGTGCTCTATTACCGGTTTTTTCAATGATGCTAATGCCCTTGAACATACCCTGCATTCCCTGGAGGTAACAAAGAACAGGGGTGTGGATGGAATAGGTCTCTGTTCACAGGATAAAATATACCGTGCAGCTGATCCCGACTCCCTTGGTATAGGGCCTGGAATGAAAATGGAAAATTCTATAGGACACAGATTGCATTCAATGGTCAATTTTGTACTGCAGCCAATTGTGCACAGGGGAAGGGTCGTTGCAAATTGTGAGATATATAACTGGAAGGAGCTTGCGGACAAATATGGTCTTGATGCAGAGAATGACACTGATATGCTTATTCAACTGTTGGAGAAGCATATATACGACCCAGGGGACCATCCGGACCCCCGGTCCCGGATCATGCAGACAATAGACCATGTCCTGCAGGAGGTTATCGGTGTGTATGCCTTTGCATACTGGCTAGGTGATAATGTCTATCTTGCAAGGGACATTGTGGGGATCAAACCTCTCTGGTACAGCAATTCATGCAGGTTTGCATTTGCCTCCGAGAAGAAAGCCCTTATAAGCAATGACTATTCCAATGCAGTTGAACTCAATCCCAGGGAGATACTCGCATACAATATAGTTGCCTCGGATATCATTAAGCATAACAGGGATTTCTTCTCACTTGACCCTGAACACCAGGGAAGTATTGCTGATATAGAAAAAGATATGCAGTTGCTGCTTAAAGAGGCAATTTCTGTGAGAATACCTGATGAGAGGTTCGGTATACTTTTCTCAGGTGGCCTGGACTCTACCATCATTGCATATATGTGCATGCTTATTGGAAAAAGACCGGGGATCGATTTTGTATGTTATACAGCAGGTCTTGATGGCTCACAGCCGCCTCCTGACATAGCCTGTTCCAGGATGATCGCTGATGAGATAGGACTGGAGCTTAGGGTCATGAGCATTGGTATGGATGAGGTAAAGGATTACCTTAAAGTTGTGGTCCCTTTGATAGAGGATACCAACGTACCAAAGGTCGGTGTTGCCCTTACCATGTATGCGGCATGTGTGGCTGCCAGAGAGGATGGTATAAGGGTCATGTTCTCAGGCTCTGGCGCCGATGAGCTCCTGGCAGGTTATGACAGACACAAGCGCTCCAATGAAATTGATCGTGACTGCTATGCAGATGTGTTGAGGATATATGAGAAGAACACTTATCGTGACGATGTTGTTTCAATGAACAATAACATAGAGTTGCGTGTACCATATCTCGATAAACGTTTTGTGGACTACTGTCTTAAGATCCCGGCTCAATTTAAGATAAGTAATGAGCAGAACAAGATAATATTGCGACTGCTTGCTGAGAAGATAGGTATTCCGCCGGTTATAACTCAGCGTAGAAAACAGGCCGCACAGTATGGAAGCAGGTTTGACAAAGCAATTGGCAGGCTTGCAAAAAAAGCTGGTATGGGTTCAAAGACGGATTATCTGAAGCAATTCCACAACCAGCCCAATCTGAAACTTGCTGTGCTATTCAGTTCAGGTAAGGACAGTCACTATGCAATGCATATAATGCAGCAGCAAAACTATGCCATTGAATGTCTTATTACCATTAAGAGTAAAAACCCTGACTCATACATGTTCCACACCCCGAATATAGACCTTTCACGCCTGCAGGCAGATGCAATGGGTCTGCCGCTGATAGAAGAGGTGACAATGGGAGAAAAGGAAAAAGAGCTCGATGATATGAAACGGGCCATCATACGTGCAATGGAGGAGTTCTCAATAGATGGCGTGGTCACAGGAGCCCTTTATTCAAACTATCAGCGAGAAAGGATAGAGAGGGTATGCGACGAGCTTGGACTTAAGGTATTCTCACCCCTGTGGCATATAGACCAGGAAAAGGAGATGTTCCAGCTACTTGATATTGGATATGAGTTCATTTTCAGTAGTGTTGCTGCATATGGACTCAACAAAAGCTGGGTAGGACGTGTCATTGACCGGATAGATGTTGAAAAGCTTGTCAGGCTCAATGAGAAGATCGGCCTTAACGTTGCTGGTGAGGGTGGTGAGTTTGAGAGCTTTGTGATGGACGGTCCAATGTATAAACGAAAGATCATTATCCGGGGATATGAGGTCATTGAACTAGATGAGTACACAGCAAAGGTCAATATCACAGATGCTGTGCTGGTGGATAAGTAATATCAGCGATCGTTAAATGTGGCTGCTTACAAATTGATTGATGTATATTTATATATTTTAAATCCCTCTTATAAGCAAGATGTTGACCATATATGAAGCTATTGTGATAGGGATAGTCCAGGGAATTACGGAATGGCTCCCCATAAGCAGTGAGGGCATGACCACACTTGTGATGATAAATGTTTTTGGAAAGACATTTGCAGAGGCCCTTCCTGTTTCAATATGGCTTCATACAGGTACACTTTTATCAGCAGCTGTATACTTCAGGCAGGATCTCAGAGACATAGTGTCCAGGATACCGGAGTATACCCGCAGTTATGGATCATGGAACCAGGAAAACTATGCTTTAATAACATTCCTTATATTCTCAACCCTTTTGACCGGTGTTGTTGGCCTTCCCCTCTTTCTCTTTGCAACAGGACTTACGGATTTCTCCGGCAGGCTTGCAACAGCTTTCATCGGTGTTTTGCTTATTTTCACAGGTCTGCTGCAGATGACAGCTGCAGGCAGGGCTTCAAAGAACAGTATACCTGCATCAAAGGATACTATGATACTGGGGATAGCCCAGGGTTTCTCAGCACTTCCTGGTATCAGCCGCTCGGGGATAACCGTATCAGCATTGCTCCTTCGAAACTACAATCCCTCTGATGCCATAAAACTGAGTTTCCTTATGAGCATACCGGCAGTACTTGCAGCAGAGATCGGTATCGCAGCAATGGGAATGCTTGTCATTGACCTGAACTCAATCATTGCAATGTTTGTTGCCTTTGTATTTGGTATCATCACCATCGATGCACTGATCAGGATTGCAAAGAACTTTGATTTTGCGAAGTTCTGTATCTTCCTTGGAATTATCAGTGTGCTGGCATATCTTGTATGATGTTCCAATTCTTCATTGCTGGATTCCTGCACATCTGCAATGTGTTCAAGGATGCAAACTCATATATATCATAAAACAAGTACATACCTTCCAGACAGATTTCAGAACACCTTGTTGGGTGAGGTTACATTTGAAACACAAGCTGGTGCCCAGAAACATCGAGAAATGCCAATGGGTATAGCAGGTATTGTCGGATTAAGGCTTTATCTAAGCCAGCTGAACAGACCTTAAGGTCATTTCTACGTTCAATCGTGCCAAAGCTGAACTAGGAGACTGTTCAATGATTCTCAAGGTAATACTGGGGCAGAACAATGCTGCATCCTGCTTTAGTGCCAAATGGATAAAAATACTCTTCCTTTTTCCTTTCAGGTTTCTGTCTTATATGCGAAGATAATAGGCTCATAATATGTGATTATTGCTTAAGTGGTCTGTATTGGTAGAAAGTACAGGAGGAATTTTTATGCATGAAATAGAGGAGAAAGAAGTTGAAAAGAACATCCATGCAGATCATGTCAGGGATTTGATGGATGAGATCTATTTTGCAATAGATAAAGATTCTAATGTAGATGAAACTATATTCAAATTCCGAAATTATGAACCAGAAAGTGAAGAGACAAGTATCTATTATATATATGTTGTAAATGATAATGGACAATTGATCGGAGTTGTTTCACTTCGTGACCTCCTCAATGCGAAAGGAAGCTTACCTGTCTCAGCCATAATGAAGACACATGTCTTTTCAATGGATGAGAGCGAGGATATCGAAATAGTTGCCAGGAAAATGTCAGATATGCCATACCGTGCTCTTCCGGTAATTGACAGTAATTACAGGCTTATAGGCATTATCCGTGCAGAAGATATGCTGGACGTTGTTGAAGAAGAGGCCTCAGAGGATATATTCAAGAGTGCAGGTATGTTTTTCTCTGATAAAGAGGTTTCCAGGAGTCATACTATACTTACCTCTTCAACCATGGGCATACTCAAGATCCGTCTTCCATGGCTTCTCTTTGCACTTGCAGGTGGTCTTATTGCTGGAGTTGTCATTGAAGGCTTTGAGGATTCCCTTACGACTGTGATAGCACTGGCGTTCTTTTTGCCTGTGATCATGGATATGGGTGGGAATGTTGGAACACAGGCATCTACCATCTTTGTCAGGGGATTGGCTGTTGGGCACATAGATGATAGAAATGCTATAAAACATTTCATATCAGAAGGCAAGGTCGGATCTATGATTGGTCTTATTGTGGGAACGTTTGGTGCTATCATAGCTTATATTTGGCAGGGAATGATAGAACTTGCACTTGTCATCTTCCTGACATTGATGATAGTCTCCATTATAGCATCGACCATAGGATTTGGAGTACCATGGATAGTTAACAAGTTCGGCCATGATCCGGCTGCTGTATCAGATCCTATGATAACCACTATAAAAGATGTTACAGGCCTTCTTATATACTTTGGACTTGCAGCACTATTGATGCCTGCTCTTGTATAATGCTGCTTTTATTTTTTTAATCGAGCTGGAGTGGGAGGCCACCTTGTTTTAAAGATTGAACAATGAAGCAGGAAGCCTCCCATTTTAATTGGAGGTGGTTCACTTATCCCAATAATCCTTATCCCTTTTTTCATCTGCTGCAGCTTTCAGATCTTCTGGATACGGGTACAGGAATGTATCATTATATGATCCGTCTCCAAAAGCCCTTGCTGCAAGCATCCTGAGGACTTCGATCAGAGCATCTTCACTTATTCTGTTATTGCTGTAGCGACCAAGCATGTCCTCAAAAAAAGAACTTTCATATGGTGTAGTGTTCTCAAAAATAGAGAACATATTCCTTGCAGCATCCAGCTTAAGGTCAGGTGAACCAGGCTTTCTCAATAGATCTTTTAAAAGGACCATATATTCCTGATAAATCTGGTCTGTATCCTTTTCAGACATCAGAAGTTCGGCCATCTCAGTTGATATTGCTTTATCATAGGCCATAAAAAGAAAACGGTTGTTCTTATGAAAATCGATGAGCTCTTCCTGAGAATTACCGTTATTATTAAGTTCCCTGAAGGCTGCGAAAGTATAGATCTGGGTCAGGAAATGATGGCGTATATGGGAGTTACGTAGCCTATCGTTCTCTTCAATAGGATAACCTGCATACCTTGCAATGACCTCTCTTGCAAACAGGCCTGCACCTTTTTCTACTACAGGGGCCATACTGGCACCGGAGTATACTTTGACATTATCGGTTCCCATACTGGGGGAAAGTCCCTTGAAAATGAAGCCATCTACTTCATTGATATCATCGAGGAAATTTTTAGTGAATTCATTCATTCTCTCAGTCAGGTCCTCTCCGGTCTTTGGCTGGATCAGACGGTATTCATCATCTTTTTTGACAATCCTCAAAGTCTCCCTTGGTACCCCAAGGCCTATTTCCACTTCCGGACATACCTTGATAAAATCTACAAAGGGTGTAAGATCGCGTACCATTTGTGAAGGTATGACCTGACCATTGTAGCGTACCTTCTCAAATTCAAGACATCTGCTCACAAGGACAATTGGTTTGGGGAATATTCTCATGTATTTAGAATTGACCTGATGGTTTATATAAGCATAAGTAAGCATTTTTCTATCAAACATTTTTCAATATAAAACGTCTGTTATTTAATTTTATTTTATTTGTTGAATAAAACAATAAGCAATATTAAATTCGAAAAGTTTATTTAGTATTATTTTAATTACAAAATGTAATTATTAATATGAATTATTTAATAATTTTCATACTACATTCATAGCGTCTGTCATGGACCAATGGGTTGGTAGTGTGCAAGCGATCTCAGAGGTGTATAATCGATGATAAATAAAAATAGAAGTGTTATATTTGTGCTTATCTTTCTTTTGATCAGCGTATGTATGTCATCCACGGCATACGCCCATGATCCTGCTAAAGTGGAGATGACCCAGCTGCTTGAAGAGATCATTGTAATTGCAGAGGATTTACATGACCAGTCTGAATTCATAGCAGATGATGCAGAGCCTACTGTTGGTCTTGACAGGATTCTTATGGGTCAGGCAGAGGTGATCCATGGCACGTCCCATGACATTGAGCGATTTGCATCAATTGCCCAGATTGAACTGGAACAGGGACTTGCTACCGGCCAGTTCGATGAGGAGCAGATAACCCGTCGCATTACCATGCTCTATGGGGTAGTGGGAGCATTGTCAGGACTTGTGGAGGATGTCAACAGTGATACTCCACAGTCTCACAGGAATTATGCAGATGCAATAAAAGCAGATTATGATAACCTGGAAGAACTCGTTGTACAGCTGGACCTTCTGGCTGTGGGGGCTGGATTTGAATCCCGGACCACTCTGGACAAGGATCTGATGGGTAAGGCAGAACTGGTCCATGGTGTGTCCCATGACATAGGAAGGTTTGCAAATATTGCAGAAAGGGAACTAAACGATGGTGTCAGGACCGGTGACTTTGATGAGGATGAGATTAACCGCAGGATAGATATGACCATAGGTGTCACAGCTGCAATATCAGACCTTGTGACAGAAATAAACAATGAGACTCCAGTATCACACAGGGAGTTTGCAGTTCAGCTCACAAATGAATATGCCACTCTAAACGCTCTTAATGAACAGCTCACAGTACTCGGCATCCATGAGGATACAGATGAAATGATAGGACTTCTACAGAATATAAGGGCAGTTGCACTTGAGATACACGACATCTCAGAGCTCATTGCAGATGATGTTGACCCATCTGCAATGACAGAAGAAGTAGAAGAGGTCTCTGATACTGAGCATGTGGCAGACGATAGCACAACAGAGAGTTTGCCAGGTTTTGGCCTGGTCCTTGCAGTTTCAGGTTTGTTTGCTGTGGCTTTCTTTGTAAAGAAGGATTGAAGGAAACTGAAAACAGTATACTGAATGTATTACCAGGGGCATAAGCCCCGTTTATTTTATATGTTTGTATGAATGTTTTTATTTTTAGATATTATTTTTGGGTGACTGCTCCCACGTCTAAAGACCGTGGGCTTCTACGGATTCGATACCGACAGATTGCAATCCCAATCTGAGAATGTTGATAGCGGCATTGTGGTCACGGTCTAAAACCAGACCACAGCT
>PXAV01000025.1 GCA_003565715.1 Methanosarcinaceae archaeon | reverse complement strand
GAATGTACCAATAATACTTGAGTCTATAGACCTGTCGAGCTTACCATATCGTATACCTCTGGCAAAATATCCTTCATCAAGCCAAAGCTCCTCTATTGTCTTTTTCTTAATAAGTTCGGCTCTATCTATCCATCGCTGTGCAAGCTCTTCCTCACTATAGTTCCGGGCCATGTTGGCTGCGCCTTTTAGTCCTGCATATATGGCAGCATTGGTATATGTGAAGATACCTTCGTGTGTCTCCCATAAACACAGGCATGGTTCATGCATTCCCCCTGGAGTTCTTTTCATGAGATATTCTGCAGCACACAATACATTAGACCACATGTCATCCAGAAAATCGGTTCTTTCTGGCTGCTCCAGGGTACGGTAGAAATAGTCCATTGCAAAGAGAGTGCTGCCGGTCTCATCGATCTGTGTGGAAAAACTGAAATTTCCCCATGATGGGGCTTTGCTACCATCAAGCCAGTAACGCTGGAACCACGAGCCATCTGGCAACTGGGTATCCTTGCACCACCGGAAGAAACGTTCACAGTATTCAGGATAACCTGAATCAATAAGTGAAATTACTATCTCAGCAGTATCTCTGTGCCAACAGTAGCCATACCCACCACTCATCTCAAAATCATGATCAAACTCAGGAGCGGCAACAAAAGAGCCTTTTTCAGGATCATTGAGTATACTCAGGGCAAGCAATGAGCGATTGAACATGTTCATAATCTCTTTCCTGAAGCCTTCAAAACCAGGATATTCCGGCAGCTCAATAAGTGTTTTACGGGACATCCAGTAAACCCATTGCTCCTGTACCGTATTGTACAGATCATCTATGTTCTGCTTCTGAACCTTGCGCATTGTCCTGTAGAGTTCTGGTCTTCCCATTGAAGCACCTATGAAAACCGTAATTTCAGCAGCTTTTGAAGCATCTGTCTCAATTTGAAAGCCAATTGCACAATTGAGGTTACCTATATCCTCATGGTTTCCCTGAAGATGGCCGTCTTCCATATCATATTTGGCATTTGTCCACCAGATAGTGTCCATGGCCTTACCCACCTGCCACTCCTCAAAACGCGGATATGAACTTATACCAACATAATAGTCCTTCCAGTACTGGCCCAATATTCCTGATAAATGGTCACAGAATGCAGAGTTCTTCCTTTTCACCTCACCGGCCTGCAGGCTTGAATAATAAAAGAACTTCCCACTAAACTTTTTATCAGATATTATTTTATACTTGCGCACAAGCACCGGGAGATCCGGGTGCACAAAATCAAGTATCTTCATTGTAATACCATCAGGATGCACAAGCTCTGTACTTAATATATTAGTATCTTTTATATATTTCTGATCGGCTACCCATTCATTTGCATTTGACCAGATCAGATCCCTGCCATTGTGTATACATGCCTGGGATTCTTCCACATGTTGTGCAATATCCCTGCCAGGATAATAAAAACCAAATATCTCTCCTTTTTTTCCCATTGTGACAAGCAAACTTCTATTGCCAAGAATGGCATTAGGCTGTCGTATCAATGTCATTCTCCCCTGCGCATCTGTTCAACATTAGGTCCCCATGGAACAGGAGAAATTATATGTTCACACAGATCACCACCCATACTCTTACAGGAGATCTCCCTTACCTGTACCATCGTTCCAAGGGATTCAGATATATAACCTGCAAGAAAAGCACTTATATACCCACAAACCGGAACATCGCTTGGACCGTGTTCATCCGAGATGAAAGAATCACTTATCCTTGCAGTTCCTTTCAGATTTCCTAGATCCATATCATAGTCAAGTATACCCCATCCAGCAGCCATTAGCAGCTCTTTTAGAAGATCAAGGAAGTTATCATCGTTCACCTCTGTCAGCTCCCTGAGATATTTTACCGCACCGGAACCGTTTTTCAGTCCCATCATGGTGAACAGGCCTTGCGACTGTGCTACGTTCTCATTGACAATTGTGAGCATATTGACAAATGTCTTTGCCCTTATCAGAACAGCTCTTTGCCCAAGTATGTTAAGTGGAAAATCAACAGATTGTATGACCCTGTTCTTTGAAAAACCCCATTCCAGTTCAAGTACAACCTTCATTTTCAAAAGTTCGTCTGCAATGGGCTGTATGTCCTTTCCCTTTTCAACCTCTGTGAACATAACATATGTACCCTTTAAAGGGTCCTCGGAACAGTCCAGATATGCAAACCTGATGTCAAGTCCTTTATCTGCAAAGAAAGATGTTATGTCGGCCTCAGAATGTACCGTATTCTCATAAGTAAGTCTGAACCAGACAACATCAGCTTCTTTATCCACCCCGGAGAACATATAGAGATCCCTAACCATAATATCACCTGATAACTCCTGATAACTCCTGATAGTATTCATATTGTCCGTTTATTATTTTACTGTATGTCCTGCTTTATGAACATAGATTGTTAATTCTCCTATTGATAGGTGTGTGCATATCAAATATTATGAGAATCAATTATCAAACTACTCCTCCCTTTGAGAAGAGGGCTGAATGAATGGAAGGTTGAATCGGTAAAAGCACGTTTTAAAAAGTACCTGCAAATATTTAATCTTGTACTGAAAGGTATTCATCATGTATCATTGATGAGACCAGTATTATATATGAGATCAATAAAGGTCCAATGATGATGCCAATAAGACCGAAAAGATTCAAGCCTGCAACAAGACCCACAACAGTCATAAGTGGATTTATTCTTCCTACTTTTTTTTGGACAATGGGTCTTAGGAACTGTTCTATAAATATGTGAACGATACCTCCTATAAGTGCTCCAATAGCAATTGTAACATTACCTTGTAACAGCTGCAATATCACAGTTGGAACCCATATAATGGGCGGTCCTACAGCAGGTAAAAATGCAAGGATCATGGTAATTGATCCCCAAAAAAAGGCGTTTTCAATTCCAAGTAAGATAAATGTTAATGTCAGTATGACCCCATGTAAGATAGCAATTATTCCAGAACTTAGCATTATAGCCTTTACAAAGGAACTGAACTGTGATAACAATCTATCTGTGTTGTCTTTATTGAAAGGTATTGCATTTTGAAGATCCCGTGCAAAGTTGGAGTTACCCCCTACCAATAAATAGAAAAGTACAAGATACATAATAATCAGTTCTATTATCAGATTACTAAATATCATGGTCAGACTAACAACGCTATCTACTGTATAAGCCATGATATCGATAAAAGCATTATCAATGTTGCTCTGTATATAAGTCGCATTTTCCATTGGCAACGTTGTCCTTATGATTTTTTCAATATAAGGGGCCAAGGATTCAATATAATAGTATACCCATGTAAGATCCTGAAACATCCCGGGTATCTGTAAAATAGCAAAATTTAGAAGAACAAACATAGGGATTAGAATTATAAGAAAAGACACCACTATTGTCAAAAGTGCAGAGATGTTAGAGGTTATGTTAAACCTTATTGTTAAAAAAAAGTAGAGTGGCTTTAACATGACATAAAGTATGAATGCCCCCAGAAAAGAGTTTACGTAAGGATACAATGCGTAAACAATCAGACTTAATAGAATTAAGAAAATAATTATAGACTGCCATATATTACCGGAGCGTTCCATTGTCCTTTGATCCTTGTTGCTTCTGATTTACACAATTAAACTATTGTTTTGTTGTAACTATTCAGCCTGTTTTGTTTTACTTAGTGTTTATTTATATCGGAACCTGTAATTAAAGTGAATTGCAAGCGATATACATATTAAAAATGCAATCATTTAATTATATGGAGGGGAAAAAGAATTGAAATGGGTCACAAAATCAATAAAGTTGTTTTTAAAAGCCAAAATATTGCTATGGCTAAAAAGAAAATTGTGGAAATGAATATATACCTTCATTTTTTAATTTTTTATTAATTTTATAGCTACATACAACTGCACAGTTGGTTGTATTTCAGTTGCTAATGCCTGTAGATCTTTATAATGGACTTGAAACAATCAAATGTTTTAAGATAAGTTTCATCGGATTAGAAGAAATGAGGAAATATGGTCTAACTGGATGGTAACAGAGTAATCACTAAAAGTTTCATATACCTTAAACTCGTAAATACTTACGTAATACTGAAAAAATGTCATTTGTAAAGTGGTGTATAAATTTATATATAAAGTGATATAATGAATGCAATAGTTGTGGGTTCTGGTTTTGGAGGTCTTTCTGCTGCGGCTTTGCTCGCAAAAGAAGGCTATAATGTAACGGTCTTTGAAAAGAATGAAGGGCCTGGGGGTAGGTCAAGTGTCTATAGTGAAAAAGGTTTTAATTTCGATATGGGACCTTCCTGGTACCTTATGCCTGATATTTATGAGAACTTTTATGCAGAATTTGGGAAAAAACCTGAGGAACTGTTCGATCTAAAGAAACTTGACCCATCCTATCGCATATTCTTTGGCGATAAAAGAATAGTGGATATTGCCTCAGACCTTGAGGAGAATTTCAAACTTTTTGACTCCTTTGAGGAAAAAGGAGGAGAAAAATTAAAAGAGTACCTGGAATCTGCAGGTAAACTGTACGACTCCTCTGTAAAGGATATGCTGTACAAGGATTTTAAGTCCTCACTGGACCTTTTAAGTGGAAAGATGCTCTTGCAGGGAATGAGGCTGAATATTTTTGAAAGCCTTGAACATTTTGTCAATAAACGTTTTGAAAGCGATGAGGCACGCAAGGTTGTGGAATATTCCATTGGTTTTTTAGGGGGCTCACCCCAGAACACTCCATCAATGTATCACATAATGTCCCACATAGACCTGACAATGGGTGTTTTTTACCCTGAAGGAGGGATGAGAAAAGTAGTTGATTCCATTTATGAACTGGCTACTTCATATGGTGCGGAGTTCAAGTTCAATGAGCCTGTGACGTCCATTGAGATAGAGAAGAACAAGGTCACAAAGGTGCATACTTCCCAGGGAAGCTATGAAGCTGATCTGGTACTGGTCAATGCAGATTATCCACATAGTGAAATGGAGCTTTTGGATAAGAAATATCAGACATATGATGAGAAATACTGGGATACAAGGATCATGGCCCCCTCTGCATTTGTGGGATATGTGGGTGTTGACAAGGTTGTTGAATCACTTGATCATCATAATCTGTTCCTTGAAGATGACTGGGCCAACAAGTTCGACCAGCTGTTCGATCCAGAGAAAGCATCATGGCCTGATTCACCATCATACTATGTGAATGTACCGTCCCGTACAGATTCAACTGCATCGCCCCAGGGAACGGATACATTGTTCATGCTTGTTCCGCTTGCAACCGGGATTGAGAACAGTGCTGAGAAAAGGGAAGAACTTTACGAACACATAATGGATGACCTGGAGAAAAAGACAGGAGAGAATATCAGAGACCATGTGGTAGTAAAAAGGATATTCGCACTTGATGATTTCAAAGAGCGCTACAACGCTTATAAGGGAACTGCACTGGGTATATCGCACACCTTAAAGCAGACAGCTCACTGGAGACCTGCCCACAAAAGCAAGCTTGTAAAGAACCTTTATTATTCTGGGCAATATACACATCCTGGTATAGGTGTACCCATGACCCTGATATCCTCACAGATAGTTGTAAGTGATATAAACAAGAAACTGAAAAAATAATTAGGGTAATGGATCGAAAATGATAGATAAGACCATCCATTCCATATTTAAAAGGGGTAGTAAAACTTATTACTACAGCACCATCTTTTTCCCAAAAGAGGTCAAAAAAGATGTATTTACCCTGTATAGTTTTCTCAGAAAGGCAGATGATTATGTTGACGCCATACCCCAGGATGTCAGTGAGTTCTATGAATTCTGGAAAAGATATGAAACGGCAATGAATGGGGAAAAGAGTGGTGATATAGTAGTAGATTCATTCGCAGAGCTAAGTAGCAGAAAAGGATTTGATCCTTCCTGGGCAAATGCTTTTTTAAAGTCTATGGAAATGGATATAAGCATATCTGAATATGCAAGTTTTGATGAGCTAAAAACATATCTGTATGGATCTTCAGAGGTTGTTGGTCTTTTCATGGCCTGTATAATGGACCTTCCTAAAGAATCATATAACAGTGCCCGTTATATGGGACGTGCCATGCAGTACATGAACTTCATACGCGATATTGATGAGGATATTGACCTTGGAAGAGTTTACTTTCCTCAGAGTGAGCTAAAGAAGCATGGTCTCAGAGGACTTGACCAGAATGAAGTGGAATCCAGCAAGGAGAACTTTGAAGCTTTCATCAAAGAGCAAATAGAAGTCTACAATTCATGGCAGGTGCAGGGTGAAAAAGGTTATTGCTATATTCCACCACGCTATCTGATTCCTATAAAAACGGCCTCGGATATGTACACATGGACTGGAGCACAGATATATAAGGATCCCTTTGTTGTATACAAGAAAAAGGTCAAACCCAGTATACCCAGGATCGTCATAACCATTATTTCAAATTCCTTCAGGAGCTTTAAGGTTGTAGCCAGCAGCATGTGCCCCTGTAAAAAGAAGACTTCTTCAAAGAGAGTGTCTTCAAAGGATTATTATAAGTGAAATCAGAAATTCCATACCATAGTGGTCTAAATACTCCATCTGATCGGTCTAAATGATCTTAACCGGCATCCATCTATAGATATGTGAACATTGAAAAGGATATTTAATAATGAGCATGCTTTCATTTTTGTTCAAAATTTCCCGCTTTAGGTTCTGGATATATACCGGAGGGACATACGTAGTCGGTTATGCCCTGGCTGCAACCTTGTTTTCAGATTTCATGCGTCCGGAGTACTACATATACCTTGTGTACTTCTTTTTTCCTGCCAATGTATTCATATATGGTGTCAACGACTTCTGGGACCAGGATACAGATGAGCTCAACCCAAAAAAGGATGATAAAGAACACAGATTAAAAAGCAGGGAAAGAAAAAGACTTTTATATTCAATTTATGCGATCACAGGACTGAGCCTTTTCCTTATGATATTCCAGAGTTCTGGCGAGCGTTTTATATTTGCAGGTTTTCTGCTCCTGGCATATTTCTATAGTGCGCCACCTCTGCGCTTCAAAGAAAGGCCCTTTATGGATTTTTCATCTAATTATCTGTATATAATGCCTGGATTGTTTGCCTATTACATGGTAGCCGGGGAACTCCCTGCATGGTCCATAATGCTGGCTGCCTATTGCCACATAGCAGCCATGCACATATTCTCTGCAATACCTGACATTGAATATGACATGATATCAGGGATAAGGACCACACCTGTAGCCATAGGTGAAAAAGCATCCCTGATACTATGCCTTATATTCTGGACAACACTTTCCCTGATAGTACTGCAGGCGGCAAAGTTTAATCCTTTGAGCTTTTTGGTAATTATATATCCATTATTCCCGTTGGGGCTGCTGATGTTCAGGAACCTGAGGATTGAGAAACTTTACTGGTATCTTCCCTACATAAACACCAGTCTAGGTGGGTTTCTGTTCCTGGCTTTGATAAATCATCATATATTTAACTGGATATAAGCAAAATAATAGTATCTAATAATTATTGATGGTGGTGGTTAGTAATTTCTTCACATGTGAATCTGCTTGGGCCAGGCGATGTCTTCAGAGACTGGCTGATAGAGATCCTTGGTGACAGGATAAAGAACAGGAACTGCTCGGTCGATGTCATCAAATATGAATCAACATCGCATACTGTATGTAGATATAGATTCATAGGAGAGGATTATAGTGTCATTGCAAAGTTCTTTGCAGAACCGTTGGGTGAACTGAAAGACTATGACGCATACAGAGCAATGATCACAGAGTACAATAATCTCAATAGAGCGGGACAGTTCATCAATGTTGCAAAACCCATTGCAATAAGAAGTGATTTTAACTGTGTTCTTGTAACAGAATATATAAAGGGTAAACAGTTTTTGTGGTATCTGGAACATCATGAACATCTGTGTGATGTACTTAAGTCCACTGCATCTATGCTGCGAAATCTGCATGATAACACAAGATCACATTATGATAAGGAAAAGGAGTTTGCAAATTTTCATTATCTTCTGGATCAGCTTAGAATAGAACCTAATATGAGGAAATGTTTTGATGAACTGCTTGGAAGATGGTGGTATAGCTCACTTATAGATAGTGAACACGGGTCCATGATCCACAGAGATACTTCACCACTTAACTATATTGTTGCAAAGGACGTACCATATGCACTTGATATGGAAAGTTGCTGGCACCATGCAAACCCTATCCGGGATATGGGTACCCTTTGCGCAGAGATGAAAAACTATTTTCAGCTAAACTGTGGATCCGGAATGAAAGCTGAACCTTATATAGGACACTTCCTTTGGCATTATTGCAGAAGTCATGAGGAATTTTACAGGAACACAAGGATATTGCCGTTCTTTATGAGCATAGGTCTTCTGCGGACTGCAAGACTATACAGATATTCACCATATAATCAATATCTTTTAACGGAGGCATTATCCTGTTTGAAAGCTATAGAGTAAAAGGTCTGATATTTGACCTCTATAATACGATCATAGATATCCATACAGATGAAAATGACCTTGCTACATACGATGCCGTCAGTAAGTGGCTGATGTACCAGGGTGTTATGATAGCACCTGAGAGATTGAAAATAGAGTATGCTACACTTATAGAAAAAAAAATGAGAGCATCAACGTCAGAATATCCTGAAATACGTGTAGAGGAAATCTTTTCAAGTATATGAAAAGCTAATTCGGTCTGGGATATTGACAACTATGGACTTGGAATTGAAGCAGCAAGGCTGTTCCGTGCTGCCTCACTACGCAGGCTTGAAGTATTCCCCCTGAGCCACCAATTAATAAAAAATAGTCCGCATTTGAAAAAATGTGTGCTTTCTAACGGCCAGCGTGTGTTTTCTGAGCTTGAGATGAGATTTTTAGGAATATATGAACACTTTGATCTTGTTCTTTTCTCCTCGGACTTCAGATATAAAAAGCCCAATCCTAAAATATATCAGCTTGCACTTCACAGGATGCAACTTAAACCTGATGAGATATTGTTTATAGGTGACACAGCAGAGAACGATATAATCGCCCCGAAGAAGATGGGAATGAAAGCCATTCACATCAATGAGGCCTGGGAACAAATGGGTGATGTGCTTTGAGGGAGTACTTTGTGTTTCAAATTGACTTTAAGGCCATCATTATAAATCCAAGCATAATGGTCAGCGAAAATATAAGGAAGCTGAAGAAGTTCATTTTAGCCCCTTTAAGGACCTTGGTCCTGTGTTCAGTACTTCCCCTTAGATCTGCAAATATTTTTGGCAGTATGATCAAGTAAGGTATCATAGTCAGGACAATGATCCATCCGTCTGTCAGGATGTAAGAGACAAAAAGCACGTTGCCTATAAGCAGCATGTGCAAAATAAAAAGCACATATATGCTGTTCTTCAGTCCTATCCTGAGTACAAGTCCGCGTTTATTTGCTTGCATGTCATAGGGCATATCAACCATTTCCCCGCTCCAGGCAAACAGAAG
>PXAV01000084.1 GCA_003565715.1 Methanosarcinaceae archaeon | reverse complement strand
TGCTGTAAAATCAGCTATGTTGAGCCACTTTCCACTATGATTATAACTGATACTACCTTCTTTTGGGATCCGGAGTCCACTCAATATTTTGAGAAGTGTTGTCTTTCCAGAACCTGAGGGTCCCACCAGTGCAGTGATCTCGCCTCTGTTTATATCAAGGGAAAGATCATCAAATTTGAGCACTTCTCCTACCCTAAGTAGGAAAAACCGGTTTGATACCCCTCTTATCTTTATTATGGGTTCATGAACATATGTATCTGATAGTGCTATCTCTTCCTTTATGTTGCTTAGGAACTTTCTGATAACATCTTCACTTTCCCCGATATCCAGTATCTTTCCATCTTCAAGATATGCCACTCTGTCTGCAAGGTAAAGATGTATCTCCGGTAGATGTGAAACAATGATTATAGGAATATTCATTTGATTCCGGATGTCCCTGATAACATCAAGCATTTCCTGTTTTGTACCTGGGTCTGTCATTGTAACTGGCTCATCAAGCATCAAAAGTCTTGGTCTGGATGCTATCTGGCGGGCGAGTATCAGTCTTTGTTTCTCTCCACCGCTCAACAAGTTGGAAGAATGAAGTGATTTATGGTCAAGCCTGACAAGACTTAAATATTTCATGGCTTCTTCGTAGAGCTCTTTGTAGTTGTGCGCATCAGGCTCTGGGAGTCCCTCATGGCCCTCTTTAAAGTAATTTAACCTTCTTATTATATTATCGATAGCAGGTCCGTTCCAAAGACCAAAATTGCGCTGCATACTTATTGCACTATTATGTGCAAGATATCTTTGTTTATCCTTTCTGGAACAAGGATCGATCCTTTTTCCATCAAGCAGAAAATGTCCGGAATCAAAATCCTCCATACCTCTTAGTATTTTCAATATTGTGGTTTTTCCACTGCCGCTTTTTCCCGTGAAACCAAGTATTTCCCCATCCTGGATATTGAAACTGATATCATCCAGAATTCTATTTCTTTGGCCGTTGAGTTCGTATTCTTTTACGATATTACATACTTCAAGCATCATTAAACCTCCTTGAAAGGTTATGATATGAGTAATTTAAAAAAGATGGGGTAAGATATTTTGCTAACTTAGCGTTTCTTGATTGCGTAAACAAGCTCTTTTATCTTTTCAGTGACTTCAGAACTATCTTCCAGTACTGTACCCGTGACTATCATGTCGGCACCTGCAAGAGCACATGTCTTTGCAGCTTCACCATCACGTATTCCTCCACCAACTACAAGCATATTGTTTCCAATGACATGTTTTACTGCTCCTATCATTTCTGGTGTCACGGGTGCATTGGCACCTGAGCCTGCTTCCAGGTATGTATAATGCATTCCCAGGTACTTTCCTGCAAGTGCATAGGCAACAGCAAGTTCTGGCTTGTTCTTTGGTATCAGTCTTGCATCACCGACCCAACCGACCGTTCCTCCTGGCTCAACTATCAGATAGGCCATTGATATGGGCTCAATGCCTTCCTTATAGACAAAAGGGGCTCCCATTGCCTGGTTAGTTGTAACGAAATTGATATCACGGGAATTCAGCAGACTCATAAAAAAAATAGCATCTGCGTGTCTGCTAACCCCAGCTGCGTTTCCAGGGAAAAGTATAGTGGGTTTATCTGTCTTTTCCTTTATCTTCAGAAGTGTCTCTTCAAGAATAGCTCCTCCGGCTCCGGTAGACCCGCCGACCATTATAGCATCAGTGCCTCCAAGGGATGCAGCATACGCTATTTGGGCAGCCTCATCAGGGCTCTGGGATGCCGGATCTATAAGTGTCAAGTGAACGGTACCTTCACTTTCTGCAATCCTGTTGAGGTACTCTTCCACTTGCATGTATCGGATCAGCCACCCTTTGATTCCTTTGATTTCATACGCAGGCTCTTACCGCCGCATTTCCTGCATCTTGTAGAACGTACTGCATTGCGCGCATTACAGTCCATACATATCTTCTTTATCAGTATTCTGTTTTCAGCTTCTGGGAATCTTGCCATTATCTTTCACCTTAATGATTGAAATAAGTACTATATTAGAATGATAGGCTGCTTACATTATGTTCAAAACATATAATTGTTTTGGCGACAACTTCTGTATCCTTACACTGAGGATATTCCCTTCATGATCTTTTAGCGTATATATTTTGCTGCATGTTGATCAGGATAAACTATTTAATTAATATTATCATCGATTATTAATGATCGATATGACAGATGATGAAGTGATGAAAAAGGACCAGGAATGGTTTGAAAAAGCAAAACAGGAAGGGAGACTGAAAGAGAACCCAACAGAGGATCACAAAGCAGGCTTGAGGACAATGCAGAATCCAGTTCGTAGAAACATTCTAAAGAGCCTGGGTGAAAGCAAGATGAGCTTTGATGATATCAAAGCCGAGTTCAAGCTCAACGATATGCAGGCAAAACTGCACCTTGGTATGCTTGAAGATACCCTGTATATAGAAAAAGAGGATGATTCAATATATAGTATAACTCCAAGGGGCGAAGCATTCCTGGTGAATGTAGAACCAAAGCATCTGTGATAAAGAAATAACCATGGTTAAAATAACCTGGTTAAGGGATCATGAAATGTGCTAAAGGAAAAACTATCAGACAGGCATTGAGTTATAGATAATAAGTGGGATCCAAGATAGCCCCATTAGATCCCTGTTTCTGATTTCATTCTTTTAATTTCTCAATGAGCCTTTCCCTTGCCTCTCTGGCATCAGCTCGTCCTTTGGTCTTCTGCATCACCTTGCCTACGATAAAGTTCAGGGACTTTTCCTTGCCTGCACGGTAGTCTGCAACAGCTTCCGGATTTTGTGCAATTGCTTCTTCAACTGCTTTTGCCACTATGTTGTCCTCGACCTTGAGCAGGCCTTTCTTATTGATAATATCCTGAGGCTTGCCACCATGGTCAAGTACTGTGCGGATGATCTCAACGCCACTCTGTTCAGTTATACTGTTAGCTATTACAAGTTCCATGACATCGACTATATCTTCCACTCTAAAAGCATCGATTGTAAGATCACGATAGTTGAGCTCCCCCTTGAGAATATCAGCAACCCATACTGCTGCTACCTTTGGGTCTACCTTTGACACTACTTCTTCATAGAAATTGGCCACCTTGATCTCTATGGTCAGTGCCCTTGCGTGCATGTCGGCAATATTATACTCCTTCATGAAACGTTCCTTCTTTGCATCAGGAAGTTCCGGAAGTGTCTTAATTACCTCAGGTACCCTGTCAGCAACCCTTAAAGGTACCAGATCAGGCTCGGGGAAGTAGCGGTAGTCATGTTCCTCTTCCTTTGTACGCATGGAAAGGGTCACGCCTCTTGCCTCATCAAAGTGCCTGGTCTCCATAGTTATGGTGCCACCACGTCTAATATGGTTCTTTTGCCTCATGATCTCGTAGAGAAGGGCTCTTTCTGCTCCCTTGAAGGATGATATGTTCTTGACCTCAACACGCTGTCCGTTAAAGACAGAAACGTTTGCATCAACCCTCATAGCCCCTTCAAGATCACCATTAAACACATCAAGATAGTCAAGTATGCTCCTGAGCTTGTCCAGATAACGCCTTGCCTCCTTTGGACTTCTCATGTCAGGCTCACTTACTATCTCTATAAGTGCCATCCCTGAACGATTATAGTTGATGAGTGTACCTTTTGACCTCTCGATGTTTCCTATATGTTGGAGCCTTCCGGGGTCTTCCTCCATATGCGCACGAGTGATCCTGATCACACGCTCTCCATCCTCTCCCTCAATCACTATCTTTCCATTACCTGCTATGGGGTAATCATACTGAGTTGTCTGGAAGCCCTTTGGTAGATCAGGATAGTAGTAGTTCTTCCTGTGGAACTGTGTCTGCTCCACAATACTGCAGTTGAGTGCAAGCCCTATCTTTATGGCAAACTCCACTGCCCTCTCATTTATGACCGGCAAGGAACCTGGAAGTCCCAGACATACCGGACATACATGGCTGTTTGGGTCAGAGTTGTGGTAATCTGTAGAACAGCCACAGAATAATTTTGTCTTCAGCTTATTCAGCTGGACATGAACCTCCAGCCCAATCTTCACATCGTCAGGATTATCATAGACCATTATGCCACCTCCGGGGGTCTTTTTTTGTGGTGTTCTGTGTTCTGCTCAAAGTTATAGGCTGCCTTCATAATTGTTTTTTCATCAAAGTGCGTGCCTGTTATCTGAAGTCCCACAGGCATATTATCTGCAAAACCACAGGGGACTGAAATAGATGGTACACCTGCAAGATTGATAGGTACAGTGTTCACATCGCTCATATAGAGAGAAAGAGGGTCTCCTATCTTCTCTCCGATTCTAAAAGCTGGTGTGGGCATTGTTGGTCCCATAAGCACGTCAACATTTGCAAGTGCCCTTTCAAAGTCCTGTTTTACAAGGGTCCTTACCTTTAGTGCCTTTAAATAATACTTGTCCTGGTAACCTGCAGAAAGAGCATAGGTTCCAAGTAGTATCCTGCGCTTCACCTCAGCCCCAAAACCCTCTGCACGGGTCTTTGATGCCATTAAATGCCAGTTATCACCCTCTGCACAAAAGCCGTATCTTGTACCATCAAAACGTGCAAGGTTGGATGATGCTTCACTCATGGCTATGATATAATAAGCAGCAAGTGCATATCTCGTATGTGGCAGGGATACATTTTCATAGCTGGCACCTAAGTCCTCAAACGTATGTATAGAGTCCCATACAAGCTTCTCTACCTTCTCATCAATGCCATGCGATAAATACTCCTCAGGTACACCTATCCTCATTCCCTCAACTCCTTCTGCAAGAGCATCAATGTATGTGTTCTCTTTGTTGATGGATGTACTGTCCCTGGGATCATGCCCTGCAACCACCTCCATGATCGCTGCTATGTCTGCCACGTTGGTTGCCAGGGGACCTATCTGTTCCAGTGAGTTTGCATAGGAGATCAGCCCATACCTTGAGATGCAGCCGTAGGTTGGTTTAAGCCCCACTGTTCCACAAAATGCCGCAGGACACCTCACTGATCCACCGGTATCAGATCCAAGGGATACAGGTGCCTCGCCTGCCGCAACCACTGCAGCGCTGCCGCCAGAAGACCCGCCAGGCACTCTACTAGGGTCCCATGGATTGAGCGTGGGTCCATAGTAACTGGATTCTGTTGATGTGCCCATTGCGAATTCATCCATGTTCGTCTTTCCAAGGATTACAGCACCTGCTTCCTTCAGCCTCTCGATAACGTGTGCATCATAGGGTGGAACATATCCCTGAAGTATCTTTGATGAGCAGGTTGTGGAAATTCCTTTTGTGGAAATGTTTTCCTTGATAGCTATGGGAACGCCTGCCAGAGGTCCATCGTGACTATTTGCATCGATATCACGGGCTACGTTGATAGCTTCATCCCAGAGCGTTGTGAATCCGTTGATCTTGCTCTTGCCTATAATATCAATGTAAGAGGCGGTAACCTCTTCGGCTGAAGAGTCAGCTATTTTCTGCCTTATTCCTGAAATGTCTGTCCATGCTGCCATTTAAATCCCTCATATTATCCTAGGGGCTTTGAAGTTCCCATCATGTTTATGTTCAGTGTTTGCAAGAACTTCTTCCTGTGGCATAGAGTCCTGAACCTTGTCTTCTCTGAATACGTTAACAATGTCCGCTACATGATATGTGGGTGGTACATCTTCGGTATCAACTTCGTCAAGCTGTCCGAAATAGTCCAGCACAGAGTTAAGCTTTTGCGCATACGCATACGATTCATCGTCACTGATATCGATACGTGCGAGCCAGCCTACGTGTTCTACTTCTTCTTTAGTGATCATCGTAAGTTCCTCGGATTTGAAATAGGTAATATTAGTATATTTAAGTGTTAGAAAAGCAGACGATTATATTAAAAATGTTGGTTAAGAAAAAATGTATCCTATAGTTTAAAATTTAATAACTCTGTAATAGTCCCTTCTATGTAGTACTCTGTTTTATCGTCCCTTTTTTAGTTAATTGGGAGTTTAAGCTTCAGGATAGCCCTGAATTAGCTCTTTAATTCTGATTCTGGTGTATATTGTATATAATTGATACTAAGTGGTAGTACCTCCTCCAAAAATTGTGTTTTGTCACAAAAAGCATCATTAAACATATAATTGATCAGTGCAGGCATGAGGCTGGGCGAACGTTGGACTGTAAGAGCAAGGCAAATATCATTTTAGAAGTGTAAGACTTATAATTGGTCTTGTCAATTTCTGTATTCATATTTCATAATACATTATTAATACAATTCATTTTATAGTATATTTCACAATCACAGATATCAGGACATTTATAAATTTAGCTGGAATTAACAGATGACACATTGGATTAAATAGAAGAGCAATCCATAGCAAACAAACTTAAAACACATTTCATGAGGGGGTTCTTATAATAAAAAAAGGAAGACTTCTAAATTTCATAAAGGAAAGGAATGACTACATTACAGACTTACCAGCTGCTGAAAAAAAAGCATTTGTTGCATCAATCAAGAAAATTAAGGAACGCAAGGATAAGCTCGAAAAACTATTACTGAAACAGGATCCCAGCAAAGGAATTGATGATCTCCTTTTTTCTTTTGAGGACCTTCCTCTTTTTGGAAAAGAATACTGGTTCCTGAAATTCACTTCTAATGATGGCTCAAGACGTCAGTTCTTCTTCATGTTCGGCAGAAGCACCGGGGATATTGAGGTTAATGGCAGGTACATAGGTGGTAGTCAAATAGTGGATGATAGAATAGATGGATATTGTGTTTCCTGGGCATACGATGAAGTTTACAGAAAGGTCACAGATGATCTAGGGACAATTGAGGTCAAAAATAATAAAGTTGCCTGTTCGAATAGGGATATCCAGGCAAGTTTCCACGGTTCTTTCCCTACTTACAAACTGGAGATTTCTGACGCTGACAAAAGTATCTGTTCTCTTGATATCGATGAGCCTAAAGAGGATCTATACAATACGGAACTGATGGAGAACTTCAAAGGTCTTTTCGGCTACAGGGTGGCCAACCTTTATTTTGATTTCAATGGTATGCTTTTCGGTAAGGAGTTCTCCGGGAAGTGTTATGTGCAGAAAGTGATCGTGGTCGGTCCTTTGCTTCCCTGGAAATGGTCACGGATAATTTTTGCCAACGGGTCTGTTCTGACCTACTACACATCAAACATAGGGGTCATAGGACTGGAATATGAGATACGGAATTTCATGAGCTTTTACGATGCAACTACAAAGCAAATGCATAATTTCAAAAAGGCCATGGTTCATGAATACCCTTGTGAAAAAGGTGATAAGAGATGGGTCATCACTACAGAGGACTTCCGTGTTTTCGTGGTCACAAAAAGTTATTGCAGAGAATCCTTCAGCTTCACGAAGAATTTCAATTTCAAATATATAGAGAACCTTGTGGACGTGGCTGACCTGAGGATAGAGACTGAGGATAAGATCATAACACTGGATGAAACAGGAAACGGTCTGGGTATGGTGGAAGACACTTCTGGCTTTGTGATATGAGTTTAAATATCGTTAATCCTTACAGAGCTTATTGACTTTTGGAAACATACTTATATGCAGGATAAGTACACAGAATTTTACAGGAGTACCTGATAAAGATGAGTGAGAATAGAAATCCCTGGTTTGATGTTGAAGGAAAAAAGATTCCTGAAACCATTGAGCTTGATCCTGTTATCTATCAGTATATTCCTCCTGGTGTCCGCATCCTTGACATCGGCTCAGCAACCGGAAGGGTAAGTGCCTGCCTTGCAGGCCACGGTTTTGAAGTCACAGGCTTTGACGTGAATACAGATGCTCTGAAAATGACCCGTGCATCTGCACATTCTCACAATTGCCCTTTCATACCTTCATTGGTGAGAGGGACTGCAATTTTCCTTCCATTCACTGATGGAAGTTTTAATGTTGCTGTTATGCAGGCTTTCCTCACCGTAGTCGAATTAAAAGAAGACCGTGCCAGGATTATCAGAGAAGTTTTCCGTATCCTTGGACCGAATGGTCACATCTACATTGCTGATTTTGGCCAGACCTGGCACTCCGGGATCTATCGTGAACGCTACATCAATGACCTGCCAGTTACACATGAGGAGGGCTCATTTCTGGTATATGATGAGAAGACCGGCGAGTTTGCCTATGTTGCTCATCACTTTACAGAGAGGGAACTGGTGTTTTTACTGATAGATAATGGGTTTACGGTGGAATTTTTTAAGCGGGATATCTTTGTAACGAGGACAGGGAATCGTATCAATGGTTTTGTGATTGTGGGGAGGAAATTGTAAGATCATGAATAGCTTTTGAATATATGGAACTAATATGGATAAGGATATAATTGGTCATTACTTTAACATGGAATCTTTTTTTGGAATAATCACTACTAAAAATATCCGTTTTCTACTGCCTAATTGACTTGTCCTGTATATTCTCTGAATGGTTTTATAGAAGGTTCTGGAATGAATTTTCCCCGGGGAAAACTTTAAAGTATCTTCTGCCGAAATAAAATATAAAAAGCATCAGTTACCCAATATATGATAATGATCAGTTTTCTGGTATCGGAGAATTCATGAACGCAGAAACAAAAGCACAACTCATCTCCATAGGTTCAGTTAATATGGACCCCTCTCTCATACACAGGCTGACTATACCCACAGCAGGACCAGGGGCAGGGAATCTAGCTTTCTTTTTTAACTCTGGTGGACACCGGGTTCGCCTTGCTGTGAAAAGTGGATCTCCTCTGCTTGCTGAAATGGAAAACGGGGAACTTGTCATAAGAAAAGAAGATATTGAGATAGCAAGAGGAGGCATTGAAGATGAGCTCATCCACTGCCCGGATCAGGCTTTTGTTACAATGTGTGAGAAATGCATATTTGACTGCACATTCTGCCCTGTTCCTAAGCTTTCAGGCAAGGTTAAATCCATGGAACAGATGCTTAAAATGATCTCAGATGCTCATCTTAGCGGAAAAATGAAAGCAATATCCATTACATCAGGTGTCGAGGAGTCACCGGAACATGAGGTAACGCGGGCTGAGGAGCTGATCTACATGCTCAGAGAAAGATACAATGTTCCTATTGGTGTCTCTGTATATCCCACAGAGGATTCCAGCCGAAGGCTTAAGGTAGCTGGTGCTGATGAACTTAAATATAATGTTGAGACCATGGATCGGGAGATACATTTAAGAGTGTGTCCGGACCAGAAGCTTGAACACGTGCTGAATGCGTTAAAAGAGGGCGTTGAGATATTTGGGAAGAATACGGTCTGCTCTAATTTCATCATAGGTCTTGGGGAAACAGACCGGTCTGCAGAAAGGGGCATAGAAGAACTTGTATCCATTGGCGTTGTTCCTATTCTGAGGGCAGCTGCAAAGCATCCACTTCGCGAGGGTGAGGTTATAATCGAAAGACCATCCGCACAAAGACTGTTGCATCTGAACCACTATCTTAGGCAGAAACTGGATGAATATGGATTACGTGCAGATACTTTTGAGACCATGTGTCTTCCATGCACTGGATGTGATATAAATCCACACATAGACCTTTGAATTGCTCATATTCCCTGACCAGTCCAAATTCTGTTGTTGACGCCTATTACACTCCTGTGGCTTACTTGTTATTGATAGTCCATTAACTAAAGTAAACACATAAATATAAAAATATTATTTTTTTATTTTTTACATTTTTGTAATTCATTTTGCAAATCTTCTATTTGCATTGAGAGGGTGTTTGTCTTCTCGTTCAGTTCATCGATACCGTCTATAATATCCAGATTGGAATCTTCCTGATCATTCTCTACAAAATGAGCATCAATAGCAGTATTTAACATAGATACAAAGCCAATCCCCACCAGCATCACCATAAAAGCAATCAATCTTCCAGCATCGCTTTGTGGATAAAGGTCCCCAATCCAACTGTTGTTACTGTGACCAAAGACCACCAGACACCATCAGTCATATCGATATGTTCTATACTACTGAATACAATCCCGGATATTGCCACAAGAGTTATTGAATAGATCAATATGTAGTTAAGTGAATTTTTTTTAAAGAATCTCAAAAAGGTTTTCACTCCTTTTTCAACTAAAAAGAGTAATTTCAAGACCCTTGCTACTCTCAAAGCCCTGGAAGCATATTGAGTAGCAGGCACTATTATTGGGGTGTTAATATGATTGTTAAGAACAGGAGCAAATCATCTTTAAAATATTTTTTTGTTTGAGTTCAATGATACCATTACAATATATTCCATCAAAAAGATAAACCATATAATATCATCCAGCAGCATTGCTGCTTGGGGGATATCAAATCAGTTTTGACAACTTATTTTCCTATCAATAAAAGTGGCAGCACAGCCAAGGCCAGTATTATCATTGGCAATTCTATTATCTTCCCGATCTTTCCTGCCAGCTCATCATTTTTGAATCTTATATTGATACCTCAATAATAAAGTTATGAACAAATTATATTTTTATAAAAGTTAAATCACTCTCTGTTTCATTTGGCCTTTGTCATATCTAATATCTATGACTTCTAACAGGGAAACCCCAACATCCTGGCGCAGCTAATTAAACTCTTTATTTTCCCCATTTTTATTTACGTTTGAACTTCTTAAGATGCTTCAGGAATACATTATTTACACCTTCTGATGAAAAAGGCTTATGTTTCTTGATTATCAATACCGGGCCACTGTATCTTCTGGCAAGCACGTAGGGAAGGTTGCCAATAAAGGAGAATTTGAACCTCTTGCTGGAATCACCAACTATCAGTATGTCTCCTTTATCAAGGAATTTAAGGATAACACTCTCTGGAGAAACATGCTCTATCAGATGAGACTCTATCTTTAAGGATGTGTTGCCACTTGTCACTTCTTCCATATCATTAACAATTGAATTCTTCTTGTTTTCTTCCAATGTAGGTTTAATCACCCTTATTATATGTAGCGGAGTACCTGTATTTTTTGACAACCTCTTTGCCAGCTGCAACCCATAACCGGAGTTATCTTTTCCATTGTAGGCTACAACAATGCGTTTTATTTTCTCTGGCAGATATCCATTCAGTACAACGATGTTTTTGTTTGAAGTTGAAAGCACTCGGTTTGCAACTGTTCCAAGAGATGGATGAAAACGACTAATTTCGTGCCAGCCTATTATTACAAAGTCAACATTTTCTTCTTCTGCCTGCTCATTTATGGAATTTATGATGCTGTGGTCAAAAGCTATTATATATTTTCGTTTATGCCCTACAATAGTTGGGAACTGCTCGAACTTATCTTTCAGTAAATCATCAACGACAAGTCTCTCTTCATGGAAGGCTTCAATTGCAGCTGTTAAGCTTGTTTGTCTTGGAACCTTTATTACATTAAGCCCGACGATGTCATTTCCCAGATGATCTGCAAGATACAACAGGTCGCTTTCATGCTTTGGGTTTGCCAGGGGTACAAGTATCTTGATCGTTGAACTGTCCTTTATGCTTACAGGATGGATATTATTCTCAAGAACATCAAATATATCATATTTAGGAAATGCTTTTCCTTTTCCATAAAATTTATACCACAGTGTGCCTGTTATTATGACAGCTACTGCAAATACCAGTGGTAACATACCCATACTTGGAAGCAAAGCAAGACTGAATACTATTCCTATTATTTGTGTGTAGGGAAAAAAAGGAGTACGGAAAGTTGGCTTATATTCTTCAAGTTCTCTTTTTCTGAGAATTATCACAGATGAATTTATCAAAACAAAAATTAATATATTAAATGTACTCCCAAGCTTTGCCAGCTGCTCCACATTGAAAATAAGCAGCAAAATTATCATTATAAAGCCTGTTGTTATAATGGCATTATTTGGCGTGTCATATTTTTTATGAATGCTTACAAA
Organism: Methanosarcinaceae archaeon; assembly: GCA_003565715.1. GTDB lineage: Archaea > Halobacteriota > Methanosarcinia > Methanosarcinales > Methanosarcinaceae > Methanolobus. The sequence goes on along the minus strand of PXAV01000084.1, from coordinate 20,827 downwards.
CCATTTAGGTACCAATGCATCTCTTCCCATTGCAAAAGGAAATCTTGAAGATGAAAGTATTGCTGCATTAGCAGTAGATAATGTAGCAAGTAATCCTGCTATTATTATCATTATTTTGCCAATATCCCCTGCCATCATGACTGAAACGTCTACAAGAGGTGTATATGTGTTTAGAGACTGTTCCATTGTCAAATTACCACTTACAACTATCATTACTCCCACGTAGATGAGAGTAACAACTCCTACAGATGCAATAAGAGCACGAGGAAGGTTCTTAGATGGATCTTTTACTTCTTCGGATATCGCAGCAAGTTGTGTTATTCCAAGGTAGGATATGAATATAAGGCCTGTTGTAGCAAATACAGAACTGTATCCAAATGGCATAAAAGGAGTGAATTTATCTGCCTCGAATAAGAACATGCCTTTTATTATGAAAGCTGCCAGAATGATCATGAGAAAAATTACAATGTAGTTCTGTAATGAGCCACTACTCTGTGCTCCACGATAATTTATGAAGAGAAGTATAAGTCCAGCACCTATGGCTGTGACAATTATGGGTATGGGTATCAACACAAATATATAATCTCCAAGGCCAATTAGTGCAAAGGACCCTTTGAATACCAATGCAAGCCAGGCACCCAGCCCAATAACAGCACCAAAAGCAGCTCCCATGGCCCGGCTGATAAAGTAATAGCTTCCTCCGGCTTTAGGCATTCCAGTTGCCAGCTCTGCCATACTCAGGGCCGTTGCCATTGATATAATCCCCCCGATCAGAAAAGCAAGTATTGCAGCCGGTCCGGCAGTAGATATTGCTATACCGGGGAGTATGAATATACCAGCCCCTATCATTGTTCCTGTTCCTATGGCAAATGTCTGGAAGAAGCCCAGGCTGCGTCCAAGACTCTCTTCGGTTTTGATGATACCCATTAGATTCCTCAATATGTAGAAGGCATATATATATAAATATCAGGATTATTGTGAGATGTTTTAATATTTTATCATATTGTTTTTCTTACATGGATGGCATTTGAATCTATAAGGTGCATATGTCTATCCAGTTATAAGTTTTGGATACATTGTTCAAATAGTATAAAAAAGGCACTATTGATGGTCTTATAACAAGCTTATTGGACATTGGACTTCATATTCTAGATGAGCTTTAATGTTATCTGCATATTTGTTTAAATGTATTTACTTTTGCTCTCACAATGTTTAATATAGAAAAAATCGTTAAGTATACAGTAGTATAATCAATAAAGATAAAATATACATATACATTCCAATGATCGAGTGATTCATATGGTTCAAATTAAAGAAGCAGACGTTAAAGTTCCCCTGGATGTACCGCAGCATGCCCGTGAAAAGTACCTTCAGAACTACATTGATATTACAAATGGCAGTGGCAGATTGATGCTCTTTGCAGGTGATCAGAAGGTAGAACATCTGAATGATGATTTCTTCGGTGAAGGGGTACCAGAAGATGACAATGACCCCGAGCATCTTTTCAGGATAGCTGCAAAATCAAGAATTGGGGTATTTGCAACCCAGCTGGGTCTGATTGCCCGATATGGGATGGACTATCCGGATATACCTTATCTTGTGAAGGTAAATTCAAAGTCCCATCTTGTTAAAACAAAACAGGATGATCCTTTTAGCAACCAGTGGTATGATATGGAGCAAATTGCTCATTTTCGTGAGAACAGTGGACTTAGGATACTTGGTATTGGATATACAATATATCTTGGCAGTAAATATGAGGCAGAGATGCTCTATCAGGCTGCACAACTGATATATGAGGCACATCAGTATGGAATGATAACAGTACTCTGGATATATCCAAGGGGAATAGCTGTGGAAAATGAAAAGGACCCACACCTTATAGCAGGTGCTACCGGAGTAGGGGCCTGTCTGAACTCTGACTTTGTCAAGGTTAACTATCCAAAGGGAGAAGTAATGGGTTCAGAAGAAGTCTTCAAAGAAGCTGTGCTTGCAGCAGGAAGAACAAAGGTTGTATGTGCAGGTGGTTCCAGTGACGATCCGGATTCTTTCATGAATAAACTATATGCGCAAATCCACGTAAGTGGTGCACATGGCAATGCAACTGGAAGGAACATACATCAAAAGCCATTAGATGAGGCTGTTAGAATGTGCAATGCCATCTATGCCATCACGGTTGAGGATGCATCAGTTGAAGAAGCTTTGAAAATATATAAAGGAGAATGATATTCCTTTTGGTATGGTATCCAACATACCTTCCTTCAACTTATGTGACAGGCTAACATATTATCTAAAAGGGGAATCAGATGTTTGTAAGGACAAACATCCAATTCCTATCACTCGCAGGAACTATCAAAATCAAAACCCAGAAGGAAAGTACCTGTTCCATGCAGGTTATCAAGTCCCATTTTTCCCTTGAGGAACTCATCACTTGGTGGGGAAGGAGATGCAAGCACTGCGTTACAGACATTTTCAACACACTCCACTTCATTGCAGGGTTTTGGTGGTAATACAACTACCAGAGGGTTTGTCTTCTTGTCCATTTTCTTAAGGACATCGGTGTCATATATTACGATGTTACCAATAACAAGCTTATCCTTGCATGTTCTCATCTCTTCAAGCTTCTCTTCATCATCCAGATCCTCACCAACAACACAACCATCATGCATCAGTATGACATTTGGTCCTTCTGGCCACCGGTACTCCATATCTGTCATAAAGGCAAATATGACGTCTTTTTCAAGGACCTTTTTAACACCTTTATTATCTCCCCTACCAAGTCCCATCAATGTCATTTCATCGGCTTTTTTCTCAAGCTCTCTTATAATGTCTCTGTCATTATCATCGATTAAGAGTGTTTTTCCAACACCCTTTATTTCCATGATACTCTTTTTTACATCCTCTATAGTTTTATTCTGCTCCATGGGAACCCCTTCTTTGATGATTGATTTTGTTCTTTGATAATTGAATCTACATAGTATTTGAGGTGTAATATCCTTCCATATTTAAGCATGTCGCATGTGTACGGATCATTTTGAATTGCACATAATATATTTTGTTCTAGCTGATAAGCTTAAAATAACCTGATCTTGGTTCATAGATGTGACCTTTTGACAATAATGATCTCAATATCTGTTCAGCAAGTTCATCAGGTATTCCCATGGAGCTTGTTTGTTTTGTGTATTCTTTATAAGAAAAAGCGTTTCCGGACCCCATCTCCTCAAGCAAGGCCATTATGGAGTTTTCATAATCCTTTTCCTCTGTAATGTGCCTGTTGGAAGGTCTTATTGAACAAAGTGCTCTTTTTGTATATGCCTTTAAAGATGCGTAATAATCTTTGTCCTTTTTATAGTATTCAAGCGACAGAGCCATGCGATCTTCAAGTTCTTCAGCTATATCACAGGACGATATACTTTGGGGTATATTTTCGTCCCTGTTTTCCAGCTGGAAGTATTTTTCAAAATCTTTAAGACGGTTAAGGGTCATTTCTGCGGTATCTACTATCCACCGGTCGCGTATTGTCTCATCAACATAGTTCATCTCTTCAGGGCGCAGGGAAACATAAACAGAACCATCCCCTGGTTCATATGAACGGACCTTTCCAAGGACCATTATGTAAGAAGGGACATTTACAGCAGAAAGGAAAACAGCAGCTTCTGGTTGGTAACTTCCAGCATATATATTAAAAGTCCCGGTAGGGTCAGAAACACGTGCTCTCCAGAGTTCTTTCTCATCAGATCTCTGATCAGTTAGTCTTTCAACCTCAGTAACAACACCAACAATGAACAACCTGTTCACTTTTAGCCCTGTAGGCGTTATAAGAAAATTTGGTGAATAGATCTCCTGCTCGTCAGGTATTGCCTTTTTGGAGGAATATATCTGGAACCGTGAATCATTGAATTCCTGTGCAAATATCCTGTGTGCTACTTCCCTTTCAACCATTATTCATCACATCCTGTTTCAAAAGTATCAAGTAGTCTATCGATATTTTCAAGAATATCATCTTCTGGTATCCATACAGATCTTGCAACAACCGACACGCCAAACTCGTTCCTTGAGGAATTACCACGGGCTGCAAGATATTTTCCCGTAAGTTTTTTTCTCATATCATCAAAGACAACATTATTGGAAATTGATTCCTTTGCAATTTTCTCTGCATCATGCATGCTTTTTCCGTATATTGCCTCGGACAGCTCACGATTCAACATCAAATGTACAGCACCTGTACCATCATCAAGAATTGCTTTTATACGCATATCCATCAGACATTCAACCTCTCCATGAGAGCGGCACAAAGACTTTTGTGTTACACGATTGCACACCGGGCATCTTTCTATGATCCCGGATCCAGATCTTACAGATATTATGTTACCTTTGACCGTAACGTCGAAGATGCCATCCTTTTCAAGCACTTTCTCAATTGATACAGGAGAACCTGCCTTTTTTACACTTTCCATTGTAAAAGGGATGGATTCTGTATTTTCAATACTTTCTACGGTAGTCCTTTCGTTAATATTTATCGATGGAAGACCCCTGAACATCTTAACTGCTGCACCTTTTATGCTCATGTAATCACCTATGTCAAGTGTCCCAAGGCCAATCCACGATGTAAAAGGCAGCTTTGCCGTCTCATCGGCTATAACTCCTTCAATAACAACAAGCTCCTGATCTTTTATAATCAGTTCCCGGTGGTACATCTCTTCTATGATTACAACTGAACTTACAAGTACATCAGCCGGAACAATTTCCTCAAGTTTTTTAAAATTGGTATGTGCTATCTTATCAGTGTTTGGGATTTCAGCATCTTTTAGGAATGTTATTTTTGCCCTTTTCCCAAAATAAAGTTCAGGACGATTGTTCCACAGACGTGTGTAGGCATTTTTTATATTTATTGCATCTCCGGGCTTGAGTGACAAATCATCCCAGCATGTAAAAGAGCATATACCTGTACCATCGCCAAAGGTACCTGAAAAGATGTTCTTATTTTCTCCCTGTACTGAAACGCTCTTTTTGTCAATATCAATGATACGTCCTTTGATCTCAATTCCGTTCAACCCTGCAGAAAGGTCCTTTACTTTTATGTAACCAGAAGATGAGTATTTGTTTATGAGTGTTTTTTTCGCCTCTTTAAGAGGTACACGATACTCAAGCAACCTTTCAAGTTCTATACATATCTTTTCTCTGCTTACATCATCAAGCGCCATGTTTAACTCATCAATATGTGGCGCAATCATCTTCTTGTCCATGCAATATCTCCGTTATCTGATGTGGGTTTATTGTATTTGCTGATTAGCAATAAAGATAACCTTCTTGTGTAGGGATAAAACTTGTTCTTCAATTTCTACTTTGCAATAATTAGAAATGTTTATGAATAACCAAAAAACATATTCTATTATGTTACTGGCAGTGCCATGAATTTTTATTTAGGTCTACCAGGCTTTGTATCAATAAAGGAGCTGGATAATATGCCAAAACTTGCAATCGTATATCTGAGTACACAGGGAAGCACAAAGATGATGGCTGAGGCCATTGCGCAAGGTGCTAGTGAAAAACATATAGATGTTGAAATAAACAATTTCTATGAATGGGATCCTGCTGATGTGGCCCGGTATGATGCCATTTGCATCGGTTCATCTACTTTCTATTATACCATGCTTGAACCAATAGCAAAATTCATGGACAGGTTGATTGAAATAGGTATTTCTGGGAAGACTGGTGCAGCATTTGGTTCATATGGATGGAGTGGTGAGGCACCTATACAGATCGCGGAAAAATTAAGGAATGCAGGTGTTGATGTCATAGATCCAGTGCTTAGGATACAATATATACCAACTGATAAGGATCTTGCAGAATGCATCAGGCTTGGAAAAGATATAGCATTGAAGATTAAAAAGAAACATCAATAAATTCACATTCAAAGTCATTCGGCCTAAAAACTTCATTTTCTAAATCAATCTTTTTTAAATAGGATATTTAGTATGTTGGATATGTATTAAAAAACTATATATAGGTTATTTTGCTAATTGATAGTTAATATACAATCCGATCGAGAATATAAGACATATATGAGGATATTTATGACAATAATACCATTTGCACCAATTGAAAGGGTTATAAGGAATGCAGGAGCACAAAGGGTAAGTGAATCTGCAGGAATGGCGCTGACAGAGATCCTTGAGGAATATGGTCTGGAAATATCAAGAGAGGCCATCAAGTTGGCAGAACATGCCGGGAGAAAGACTGTGAAGGCAGAGGATATTAACCTTGCAAAGGAGATGCTTAACAAGTAACTCTCCTATTGATATAAGACCAATTTGTTTTTTTTTACATTTTTTACAGATCTCTTACAAAAATAACCTATAAAAATTGCCAATTAGATACACAAAATGCATCTTTTGAGTATACTGATCATAGATAATAGAGTCTTATTATATCAATTGTGTTGATGCCGGTTATTGTAACAGCACTTACTATCAATCCTGCTATAAGCACACCCAGTAGTATGGCAGAAAATGCATGTATGAACCTTATTCCAAATACAAATGCTGCAGCACATCCTGTCCATGCTCCAGTTACAGGCAGTGGGATAGCTACAAAAAGTACCAATGCGAGAGTACCATATCTCTCAAATCTCTCTGAGTGGTTGCGACGTGTCCTTCCAAAGAGCCAGGTAAAGAAGATATCAAATATCCTGTAGCGTCGCAAAAACCTGGATACAGGCTCAAGGAACAGTAGTAAAGGAATCACAGGAAGCATGTTACCCAGCACAGCAAAGAAATATGCAGCTGCAGGGTCCATACCATATATCCCCAGCGCAATGGGTATTGCTCCCCTTAGCTCAAATACAGGAGTTGCGCCTATCATCACAGTTGCAATCCAATGGGGAAAAGAGGACAGCATTTCCAGTACTATTGCATCTAGGTTCAATTTGATTCCTTGCCTGATAGTGCAAAGTGTGCCAGTAACGATTCCAGCTGTATTCTTTCATTGGCTCCTTCTGTTAGCCTGAAATCGATCTCACCTATAACATCTATAAGTTTGACCATTTCCTTTTCTGGAATATCTATTTCAAACATTGCCCTGTATATCTGCCCTACTATATCCTCTCCCGAAAGTCCCTGCTCAAGCAGAAGTCTTTCAAGATGCTTTCTTGAGGCACTGAAATTACCTTCAAGAGCCGTTTCTATGAGCTCATGGATCTGTTCCGGGCGGGCGGTAGCTGTTATTTTATATATTGCATCCTTGTGTATGGTCTCAGCTACTAAAGCTGCAGCCTGCAATGCATTTATTGCTTTTCTCATATCTCCCTGTGCCACATAGAGGATAGCTTCTACACCATCTTCTGCTATATCCAGCTCCTCATTGCGCGCAACAAAGAGAACACGCTCAGCAACCGCATTATCTGAAAGCGGGCGGAACCTGTAAACCGCACACCTGGATTGTATAGGTTCGATTATCTTGGAAGAATAGTTGCATGAAAGTATGAAGCGGCAATTATTTGTATAACGTTCCATTGTGCGTCTGAGTGCTGACTGAGCATCGGATGTCAGTGCATCAGCTTCATCAAGGAATATTATTTTAAAATCTGCACCGCCAATGGGACTTGTTTTTGCAAAGTTCTTTATCTTTGTTCTAACAACATCTATACCCCTTTCATCGGAAGCATTAAGCTCTGTGAAGTTCTCGCGCCATGACTCTCCAAAGAGCTCACGCGCAATTGATACAGAAGTAGCTGTTTTTCCAACACCCGGTGGCCCTGAGAAAAGAAGATGAGGAAGGTTTCTTGTTCTTATATATGACTGCAGCCTTTCTACGGTCTCCTTCTGGCCGATAACATCATCTAACTTAAAGGGCCTATATTTCTCAATCCATATCTCTTCTTTAATCTTAAACCCTCCAACATAAAGTGCGGATTAACTTAACTAATAGGAAGATGTGGTTTTTTAAGCTTTCGTAAAAAAAATCTTTCTGGAAAATACCTTGAAAGGCATTTTCCCGATTCATTGATATATTATCCTGTAAGCGTAGGTTCCAAGTACTGGTATCTTAAGAAGGATACCTCTGTATGCTATAAAAGCAAATACAGGCACCAAAAAAAGTGCAAAGAAACCTATGAAGTCAGCAAGTATCCAGCCAACATAGGGTATCCATGCAACTGCAAAGACCAGTAGTGAAAAAGGAAGGAATATCAGTAGCGACTGCATTGCATGGAATCTCACAAACTTGTTCTGCGGCTCAATCAACAGAATGATTATTCCTGTTATCCAGAAACCTATATAGCTTAAAGCTGCCACAATATTCTCATTAAGGCCCAGTTTTGTTTTATATGTCATATGATCACCTGATGGCAATTGTGTTCTGTGGGCATTTTTCAACGCATATTCCACAGGATGTACATTTCTGCTGGTCAATGTCTGCAAGGAAACTGGTTACTGTTATGGCATCCTCCGGACAGTTCTTTGCACATATCTTGCATCCGATACAACCAACAGTACATGCTTCCTTTACAGCTTTTCCTTTATCATGGGACATACAAAGTACATGTACTCTCTCTGATTCCTTTGCAAATACAATGATGTCATTGGGACATGAGGTTATGCACAGGCCACAACTGGTACATAGGTTCTTGTTAACATAAGGAAGTTTGTCCTCTCCAATTACCAATGCGTCGAAAGGACAGGCACGTACACAAGTACCTCTGCCCATGCACCCGTAGTTACATCCTTTTTCTCCATCAGAAAGCATCATTACGGCCTTGCAATCCTCAAAACCTACATAATCAAAGCGGTCAACACAGTTCACGCCACCATTGCAAAGTATGAATGGATACTCTTTCTCATCCTCTGAGACCTCCTGTCCAAGTTTGCTTCCTATGTTTTTTGCAAGTTCGAAGCCTCCAACAGGACAACCATCGATAGGAGCATCCTCACTGACCACACTCTCTGCAAACGTGGCGCATCCTGCGTAGCCGCATGCACCACAGTTTGCTCCTGGCAGTATATCTATTATCTCTTCAACAAGGGGATCAGTTTCCACCTTGAACTTCTTTGACGCTACAACAAGCATAATACCAACGGCCAATCCCAGACCTCCCAGGATCGCTACAGCCTGTATCAATATAGTACTGTACTCGCTCATATTGGAATCACCCAGAAGTAGTTAACAAAGGCAAGAGAGAGCATCGTTGCCAAAAAGAAAGCCATTGGAAGTCCTCTGATAGATGAAGGCACTCTCATAAAGTCTGTTTTTTCTCTCATAGCAGACATAAGCAGCATTATTATCATAAATCCGATGCCTGCTGCAATTCCAAAAACAACTGACTGTGTGAAGTCATAGGCTGAGTTTCTGCTAAGAAGTACTACACCCAGTACAGCACAGTTGGTTGTGATCAGTGGGAGGAATATACCAAGCGACCGATAAAGTGCAGGAAGCTTCTTCCTGACTATAAATTCGACAAGCTGCACAAGTGATGCTATAACAACAATAAATGTTATAACATTCAGGAATTCCATTTCTGCGGGTATCAGTACATATGTGTATATTGCATAAGTTGCCATCGATGCCATTGTCATAACAAATATAACAGCTGCAGATATTCCTGCTGCACTCTTTACATCTTTTGTTACGCCTATGAACGGACAAAGTCCCAGGAACTGGATGACTATGAAGTTCTTTATGAATACACCATCCATGAAGATAGAAAACAATTCTTTTTCAACCATGTTCAACCACCTCTCGCCCTCTTCCTTTCCTTCTGGTAATTAACTATAGCCATTAGGATGCCAATTGTCAGGAAAGCTCCTGGTGGCAATATCATTGTTGTTATTGAAGGGTCCACAGGCATAGTAATCAATGTATAACCAAATGTCACTATCTGTCCTGTACCAAATAGCTCCCTTACGCCTCCGATCATTGATAAGGCTATCAGGAAACCTGTAGCGATACCAAGTGCATCTATTAGTGAATAGGGCACATTGTTCCTATTGGCATAAGCCTCCGCACGGCCTATTATCATACAGTTGACGACGATTAGCGGAATGAAAACACCCAGTGCTGCATGCATGGGGGGGAAGTATGCCTGCATTACCATGTTAACGATTGTTACAAATGTGGCTATTATAATGATGAACATTGGAAGCCTTACAGTTGCAGGTATCTGCTTTCTCAGGGATGAGACGATCACATTTGAACAGATCAGTACAAATGCAGTTGCTGCAGACATTCCTATTGCATTTTCTAGTGAGGTGGTCACTGCCAGCGCCGGACAGAGTCCCAGGGCAAGTGCAAAGATAGGGTTCTCTCTTGTTATACCACGCATATATTCACTTAATGGGTCCATTTATATCACTGCCCCTCTTTCTGTTTGATCTCATTTATCTTGACGTTGAGAGCATCTACAACAGCCCTTGAGGACACGGTTGCACCTGTGATCGCATCAACATCTCCACCATCGGCTTTAAGGTCAAGTGAATTCACAGGTAGACCAAAGAACTGGTCTCTGAAACGTGGCTCAGTGATCAGCGAACCCAGACCTGGTGTTTCCTGATGGCTCACTACATCCATACCCTTAACATTTGAGAATGTGGAATCAACGCCACCAGCTACCAGCATAGTTCCTTCATATCCAGGCTGCCGCTGGAAGAACGCATAACCTACTATGTTTCCAGTTTCGTCCTTTACGCGATAGTAAAGGATTTCACGTTCACCCTCTTCATCAACTGCATCCCCTTCTACAGCTTCAAAGGTGATATCATCCTGGGGGAATATATCCCTCAATACTTCCTGCTTGGCTAATTCCTCATTGAGCTTTATTTGTGCAGATGTGGGGACGTAAGTAATGCCCAGCAGCAGTGCAGCGACAACAGCCACAACTATAAGTTTGCCGATGATTATCATTGTTTCTTTATTTGACACACTCATTTGATCACCTCAAACCTTAGGGGTTCAGGTATCTTTTCCATTATACGCTTATAGACCTTTTCGGGCAGTGAATCCTTGCCATAAGGAGCGGGTCGTGTATTCATTTCAATGAAGGACGCAGCACAGCTTGCAAGGAATATACCATACAGTGTTCCGTCAACATAGTTACCAAAGTATCCGTATATGAATACAAGGACTCCGCAAAGGACTCCATATATAAGGCGTCCTGTCTTTGTAACCGGTGTTGTTGGTGTGTCAGTTGCAAGGAATATAATGCCAAAGAAGAGTATACCTACCATTGCATAGGGCAGCTCAGGGCTGATGCTAAGGAAAGCAAATAACTGTGAGAGGTACATCAGAGGGTTGAGCACTCCGTGCTGTATAAGATCAAAAACCCCGGCAAGGAACAATAGTGTTTGAGGGATAAGGATCATTGTTGCAAAGAATGCAAGCGGTATTCTCCAGTCTATATATTTTCTATATATAAGGTACAAACCTCCGATCAGTGCAATTGGAGAAACATCTATCAGCAGGCCTGCACCATTCTCAAGCATAAAATCAGATAACTGACCTACATTAGGGATCGATAAGGGTGTCATATGGTTGGACCATGCACTCCTCATGAATATCCATGATACAAGAACAGGGCTGAATATATAGGAACCGACCCCACCAAACACAAATTTTCCAAAAGCTATGGCAAAGAAACCACCAAAGACAGGTATCCATACAGGGGCTTCCGGAGGTATCAGCAATGCAAGCATCAGACCTACCAAAACCGCATGACCATCTTTTATGGTCACCTTATGTTTGAAAGCTTTCTGTATGGCCAGTTCTGTAAGGACAGCAGCAAGAACACTTGCTAGTATTATCTGAACTGCTGGAACGCCAAAGAAGTAGATAGCTACAAGACATATGGGGATCAAAGCTATTATTTTGCTCAGGTTCAAAGTTCTAAAATAAGTACTTGTTTTTTTGTGAGGTGGAGCTGAGATGATGTATGTCATACTACTCACCTCCGCTAGTGCTGCTTCCATTTGATTTTTCAGATGATCCCAAAGATATTCCTCCATAGGCCAGACCTATTGAATTCTTCGCATATCTTATAAGCTGGAGTATATGTATCTTAGAAGGACATACAGCCGAACAGTCTCCACATTCTATGCAATTTTCGATATGCAGTTTTCTGCACTCGTCAAATTTACCCATATCTGCCATTATTGCAAGCCTGCTTGGAAGGACCTCCACGGGACATACATCCACACAACGTGCACAATGTATACAATCAATGAACTCTTCTTTCATCACTTCTTCAGGTTTTTGTAGAGTTATCCTTGTGGTCCCTTTTGTCACAGGTACTTGATCAGTATACTGTGCCACTCCTGTTCTGACACCATTGGTAATTATCTTGCCTATCTCACCACTATAACCATATCCTTCTATTATGTCTTTGAAAAGGGTACCTATCTTTACCTTGATATGGTCCATGTCCTTTGAAAAGCCTTCTAGGGATATTACTGTATCTAAATATGGCTTACCTTCGTGAGCTGCATCATAAAGGGCCTTTGCAGACTTTACTCCGCAGACAGCAACTCCCACATCTGTGGGGTTACATCCCGGCCCCACTCTTTTTCCTGTTACATTGTATGTAAAGAAGTTAAGGATATTCTTTCCGTATATGCGCTTCTGGGACACTACTACAATGTCAGATTCCTGCTCTTTGAAATAATAATCTATCTTACGTCCACCTATAAGCGGGGCTACCAATAGCTTCCTATTGTCAACTTCAATCCCTTCAAAGGCCTCTATAGAATCTTTATCATCTGTACGAAGGACTATTGCACCCTTTGATGCTCCGGCAGTTTCCATAAGAAGCTTTAGGGCATCAATCATCTGGTATGCATATTCTTCTGGGGTCTTGTATTTTCCACCTATCCATTCAGATGATGTGGAATTTATAAGTACGGTGTCAATTTGTTTTCCCACCGGTCTTAAAACAGTGTGAGTTGGAGCTCCATGATGCTCGACTATTCCCGAATCCTTTATCATATCGGCAAGCTCTTCAGATGAAAGGTCTTTAAAAGGTTTAAGATCGACACATTCATCAGACTCTTCTGGCTTGATAACAACACTCAATACTTTATTTCCACCAGGATGAGGAAAATTCTCAACGGCGATTACCTCTCCACACACACTGGAGTGCACCGCAGATGCGAAATATTCTCTGCTATCACCTATTTTCTGACCTATAAGTACTCTTTCACCTTTCTTTACAAGCGGTTCACATACAGCTCCATGATGTTGCTTTAGCGGAATGACCATCTTCTCAGGTAATATATCCAATGTTTTGATCTCCATTTCTTCACCTCCCGAGGATATTGCTCAATATTCCTCTAAATGCTGGTTCCCTTTCGACCTCAGTTGGTCTTTCACCCTTCCTTGTCACATCCGTTCTCATAGTTGTGAAATCTGTTGGAGGGTCAGTCTCTGCAGGATCTTTTCCATATCCCAGTGCTACCCAGTCAATTGCTGTTGCAGTTGAACCATGACAATCAGCACACTCAAGAGGTTCACCAAGGCCTGTACTGGTGCTGGCTACATTATGGCTGACCTGATAATACATTGTCACATTTCGAAGTACAGCATTTGGATAATCAGAAGTGCCATCCATATTCAGGTCAAGTGCGCGCATCTCTTCCCTGGTCACTACTCCATCTCCATCAGCGTCAGCCTTTAACACGTACGCTGGTGGTATCGGGTCGCCTATTGCAGAACTATTGTCCGGATCAGCAACAACCTGCGGATCTAATCCCTTATCCCACCATGTTCCTGTTATTACGTTAAATGGCTTTAGCACAGAATCATCCTTACGCTCCTGTACAGTTGGAAGCATATCCTGGTATGTACCTCTTGACCATGCAATCGTTGGTTTGAACTCTGTCTCATGTATTATGTCTTCCCTTACACCACTATCCCAGCTGAATTCCTCAACTACAGGATATCCTGTTATGTCACTTCCTGGTAATGCAGGTATGTGGCATGCTTCACAGCTTACGGATGTTAGGTGGGCATCGACCATTGGTCCGTGGGATATCCCCTCGTGGCACCCAGAAGAAGCACAGTCTTTTACACCACTCTGGGTCATAACATGCCCCTCAGAAGACAGGACCGTAGTTCCGCCTATATTGTGGTCAGTAGTTGTGTGACAATCCTGGCACTTAAGGGAAGCATGCACATCATAGGCTGCCTCATCTGCAGAAGCCCATGTGACTGCAGTGGTTGCTATATCATTTACGTGACAGCTGGTACCGCACATTTCCCTTTTAGGAGAACCGAATATATGATCATGAACTTCCATTACTACTGGCAGAGGAGTTAGGACGTCCAGTGCGTAACTTGCTACATATATTGGATGCTGTTGTAATTTTTCTCTTTGCTCTTCTATTGCTGCCTCATTTGCGTCTGCAAAATTACCGGTGGCTATCTTCTCAGAACGGGCCTGGAAATCATATCCACTTACCTGATCATGGCATATCATACAATCAACGCTTACTCCATGGTCTGCCATGTAACCACCACCGGGATGGACCTGCCCGTACGTTATGACTCTTGTCTCATCATCGAGACTATCAATGTCGACTCCAAATTCCATAAAAGGGGCCCATTTTTTCAGGTCCTGTTCTACATGTGATGATAGTTCAACATCACTGTATACTCCTATATGACATCCTCCGCAGGTGCTGTCTGACCACTTCTGCTCTGTCATATAATGAGCAGACAGGTCACTATTGCCGCTGTACCCGACATAGGCATATACAGCTGCACTTGTGAACATCACAACAAGTATTCCTATAAGTATAATATTCATTCTGGCCATGCTCAACTCTCTTTAGTGTTCTTTTCCGTCACTTCTTCGAGATTCTTGATGACAATAATGATGGTGTTCCTTAAATTTTGTTCATTCATTATTTTCAGATCATTAGAAACGTACTTATCTATCTCGAAAGACTTGCGTATTACTCGTACATTAAAATCAAAGACTTTATCAAGAAGACTTTTTTCAGGTGTGTAACCTAAAAAGTCCACATCCATATGATGACCGCTTACATTGGCCTTTAGTTCGATTTTGTCAAGAGATGAATCCGGTTTTGTGTAAATTACATGATGCTTCACGGAACCAAAATGCTTCTCTATGCCTTTACATCCGTATTCTTCCATTAACTGATGAAGGGCGACTATAAGATATTTGTCTTTGCTTGAACTTGTCCCTGTACCTGTGCTGGGATTAATCATTCTACTACTCCTTCAGACTACCTTCAGATCAATATGATAATTAAAAAAGAGGTACATTTCTTCCTCTGTTTACTTGACACATAGATTTAACATTAATTAACCTCTTTTCATGTCACATGAGGTATAAAACTGTTGCCATTGTACTGTTTGTTATATTTGCAGTGTTGTTACTGGTACATTTTGCATCTTACCTGGCCTATGTAGATAATGATGTATCTTCTGAAAAAACCCTTCATTCCAAGACACGCAGTCTTATGGATACAATTGTCACAATATCTGTGGTAAGTTCTAATGAGACTGATGCGTCCGAATCAATAGACAGGGCTTTTGAGAAAATGTATCATATAAATGATATGATGAATATACACGATGAGAATAGTGAGATAAGTCTGCTTAATAGCAAGGGTGATTTATATGATGCTGACCCGGAACTTGTTTATGTGATACAAAGATCAGGCTATCATTATGAGCAAAGTGGCGGTGCCTTTGATATTTCCATAAAACCCCTTCTCGATCTCTGGGCAAGTAAATACAGTCCAGGAGGGCCTTATACAGATCCTACTACAGAGGAGATCAATGAATCATTAATGCTTGTAAATTACAGTTATATAGATATACAAGGCAATGATATTAGACTTGATGATGGAATGGGTCTTACCCTGGGAGGTGTAGCAAAGGGATATGCGGTTGATAAAGCAGTTGAGTCTCTAGTATCCGATGGTATAAACTCCGGGTTTGTGAATGCCGGCGGTGATGGCAGGTATTTTGGTATTAAACCAGACGGTACTTACTGGACTGTAGGGCTGCAGGACCCTGAGAAAAGCAGTGATCATGTGGTAATGATGGATGTCAGGGATATGGCAGTTGCCACAAGCGGTAATTATGAGCGTTATTTCAATGAAAGCGCAAGAATATCCCATATAGCAGACCCAAGGACCGGTTATCCTTCACAGACCCTTATTAGTGCTACAGTGCTAGCAAATAATGCTATGGACGCGGATGCATTTTCAACAGCTGTTTTTGTACTTGGGGAAACGGATGGTATGGAAATGATAGAAGTGCTTCCTGGAGTTGAATGCCTTATAATAACTGAGGATAAAAGGATTCTTCGCTCAAGTGGCTTCCATATTTATGAGATAAATTAGATAATCATTCCAGGCTGACCTCATGCAGGTCCTCATATACAGGACCCTGGGGGGTCAGCGTGCTCATTTTCAATTTCAGAGAACTTACTTCAAAGGTCCCAAGGTCAATATCTTTTAATTCTTCTATCCTTTGAAGAAAATCCGCTTTTTTCTTTTTCGGCAGATACTTGATCCTTGCAAGAGTAGCATGTGCACTGAATTGATGCAGGTCCTTCTCTGATTCAAAGGAGTATAGAGAAGCATTGATCAGACTATAAAGGCTTTCAAAATTCCCCTCACATCCAAGCCATATGACCTTAGCGAACCTTGGTTTTGGAAAGACACCTAAACCTTTTATGTGAGCCTCGAATGGTTTACATTGAACTGAATCCAATGCTGTTGATATTTCGCCGATCATATAATCCGGGACATCTCCTAAGAACTTCATAGTAATGTGGACAATCTCAGGGTTTACAAACTTGAATTTAAAATCGCTGAATATTGACTGTATTTCGGCAATTTTGTCATGTAAATCTTCTGGGAGGTCAACTGCAACAAAAGCTCTAACCAAAATATCACCAATTAAGATTTATATTCGTTACATAAATTAATATCGCTAATGAACAGTGTTATTTATAAAATAAGAATGAATATAATATATAATGTTCAAGCATTTTGTTTATAAGTTATAGAGGGGATTATTTGGACAATACAGAGCTGGTTGTCAATGCTGCCATCGAGCTTGCAGAAAAAATGGGATCTAAGGCTATAATAATATCAGGGGATGATATTATTCTTAAGGAAATAGATACATCAATCCCTGTTTATTTTGCAAGCCGCAAACAAAGTAATATAATAGATCACCTGGTGGCTGGCAGCAAAACAAAGGAAGAAAGGTCAAAGGAAATACTTGATAAGGTCAGTCATCTTGCTACGGGAAAAACAGAGCACCTGGAGCATATTGCAGCTATCGAATTTATGATGGAGGAGATCGGAGAAGGTACCGTTATTGGTATTATAGAAAGCAAGAAGTCATATGCAATAGTAGTGCACAATCTAGCTGATAACTATATCTCCAGGATACTTAAAGAATGTGAACAAAGGATTATGTCTGATATACTCCGTGCTGTACTGAAACTTGCTTTTGATATATCCAATACAGGGCGTGAGGGCAAACAAGTAGGTACAGCGTTTATTATCGGTGATATTGAAGAGGTCATGAACAGGTCCCATCAGATGATCCTGAATCCATACGCAGGTCAGGCGGATGAGGACAAGGCTATAATGGATAGAAAGAATTGGGAATCAATTAAGGAATTTGCCCAGCTTGATGGTGTCTTTATAATATCCGATAAAGGAAAAGTTGAAGCTGCTGGCAGGTATCTCGATGTTGATGCAAGGGACATATCAGTTGAAAAAGGTCTTGGGGGAAGGCATGTGTCTGCAGCTGCAATTACCAGGGACACAGAGGCTATAGCAATAACTGTTTCTGAATCTGGCGGTGTTATACATATATATATGGATGGTAAAGAGATATTACATATAGAATCAACTGAAAGGGCTATAAATCTAAGGAGAAGGTGAAAAATAGCCTCTGGGATCTTACTCTTCATTTACCAGATTTTAACCCATGGCAACTCATGTCCCATTTATGAATTCAAACCTTTCCTTGTTTTTATTCATTATATTTACAAGGGACCGCATCACAGGTACTTCTACCTCTACAACAGTTGTAAGTGTTGAACCTGATGTTGCACCAAACAGTATCAATTTGCTAGCTACTGCAAGTTCAAAGAAATTACTTGGGCAATGAATGTGGTGGGAGCAGCTTCTTCAGTCCTGCATTCTTCATCTCGCCTACACAGGATAGAAGGTCCTCAATTTCAATAGTGAAATATTTTGATACAAACATGGTTTGGACCAGATTCTCTTCAACTTATGTACACACACACACACATATATATATGTATATTTATCATTTATCATTCATTTTCATAAATAATAGTTTACTGTCACAGATAGCATCTGCTTTTTGCAGATGTGCCAGTGTTTACCTTTTAAACCTGGTCCATGTATCTTGATACTTTATCTATAACCAAAGTAATTCTGTAGATATTATTACATGTGTCATCGGTTAAGAAGTAAAACAATTTTCATGATGCTGTTTTTCTATTATCGCCGATTCTGACTGGATTTCTGTCCATAACTTATGTATTTATATACTCTATTACATTTATTTTATTGTCTGAAGGGACAATAATGGCAAACGATCCATAAATAATTGAGAAAAACCTTTGTAGTATTTTCTCTCCTGATTGGCTACGGCAAACCGCTCACCTAGTGAGCAACTTCGATCAATATTAAAAGATTGTGGAATCGAAATGTTACTTGAGATGTTTATGGAGGTGTATTCGAGTCAAGCACTTGATCCACATGTCAATAGACAACGATTTAGAGATGAATGGTGGGCTTAATCGATGACATATGGATACTATTATAATATTTCATATCAGGATTAGTTGATATGATACCATTATATACTCTGTCTACCCTCTTAATGCTATGAAATGTTGTCCTGTTGATGAAAACATAAAAAAAGAGTGGAAGGAAAGCCTGGAGCATGAAGTGACAATAGGTGAAAATGAAATTGACAGGATGTGCAATGTTTTCAAAGTATTGAGTAATCCAATAAGGCTAAGGATAGCATATCACCTTTTAAAACAGGATTATTGCGTTGAGGCCCTGGTTCACTCACTAAGGGAAAAACAAAATCTTGTTTCGCACCATCTTTCAATCATGAAACAAAATGGTGCAGTTGGGTCTTACAAGAGTTCACGGTATACCTATTATCGATTGGATCCTGAAATACGTATGGTTCTAGACAATACGCATGATGTTAAACAAAAATAAAAGGACTGTTCCTCTTGATCAGGTCAAATAACATCTTTTATTTCTATAATTATATTTATCTTGGAAATATTTATGTTCTTTCACAGATATTCCATAAGAACCCGCAGATGTTCAAGATTGATTGCATGTTCTTTCTCAAATAATGGTGTACATCTATCCATTGTTGTCTCTTTTGCAATCAATCGGATGGAAAATGAATAACAGCTTTGTTCGCCACAAGTACGACAGTTGGTTTTTGGGAGATACTTATAGATGTCATTGTGTTCAACCTCAATTCTCTCCCTTTGGTTTGGTGTTATTCCTTTCTCGATAGCATCATTGATAATCCGTCTAAGATCATCAAGTATCCATTTTGCCTCGTCAGTGTCTGATACCATTGTCATGGTCACATTGCCTGTGGAATATACAGTTATCATTGTGGTCCGTTTCTGAATCATCAATATACCTAGTTTCTCTGAATATCGGGCTCTTGGAAAAAGAGGTTCCATTAACCTAAGTGCCGCTTCAAGTGGAGGTTCCATGCGGGCTATTATACGAAGCTTGCTATTATCAGCTATACATGGAATAAATTGTCTTATCTCTATTACATCCACGGGTCTGGTTCCAAAAAGATCATTTGCGGAATGTACTTTTTCAGCTTTAACTTCCAGGAAATTCCTGCCAAAATCTGTCAACTCCGGTAAACCATCAATATTAGTTACCAGTCCTGCTTGCTTAAGATGCTGTAAATGATACTCCAGCATTGTATGACCAGTGAAATTGGCAATTTCTTCCTTTGATCTTCCTCCGTCTTTTAGGAGGTTTATGATCTTTCTTCTTGTAGTGTTTGAAATAGCACTGTTAACCAGTTTTATGTTTGCAGATGGATCTACTGTAGCCATTCCTTGACCTTTTCCACAGTCGGTATCTTACCTGCTATCTTCACCTCACCGTCCACAACAACAGCTGGGGTTATCATTACCCCATAATCAATTGCAGCATTCATGTCCTCAACCTTCACTACTTCTGCATCTGTTCCAAGCTCACTAACTGCCTGCTCAACTATTTCTTTTGTTTTCTTACATTTTGCACAACCGCTTCCAAGAATTTCTATTTTCATCTTATCACCTTTTTGTTTTAAGTATAAAGTATATACTTGAATATAATGTAGTTCTATTTTACTTTCCTCTTTTTAATATTGACGTCAGTTCAGCAGAATGCGGCATGTTTTTGTCGATTTTCTCAAAAGCGGTCTCCATATCATATTCAACACGGATCATCTCGGTTTGAGAAGTTTCCGTATCGAAAACAGCACAGCTTGCACGAACATCACCATCCCTGGGCTGACCCACTGATCCGGGATTTATTAAAATCACATCATTCACCCTCCGCACAAATGGAATATGGGAATGTCCAACGAATATGAAATCAGCATCAACGCCTTTTATGAACTCTCCTATTGTTGCTTCAGGAGTATCTGGTCTTATATAATCATAGAAGGACACTGGGCTACCATGTGTAAAATAAAGCCTTTTCCCGTTCTCTTCAATTCCAAGGTTCATTGGAAGCCTGCGAAGATAATCCACCTGTTCATCACTTAATAT
>PXAV01000142.1 GCA_003565715.1 Methanosarcinaceae archaeon | reverse complement strand
TAATACGTTCTATTTGCTTAAAAAGATTGTGTTTAGAGGAGAATACTAAGAGGTGGGGTACGCTTCATCCCACAGCTAAAGCAGTGGGCTTTCTCTACCCCTACACCCCACTAGTCGTAAGTAATAGTAATGTAATATAATATAATATAATGTTTTTTTATATGTACGTATCTATATATATATGTATATGTGTGTGTGTATATATGTGTGTGTGCCATAGATATACTACAATAAAAAATTATAAAGTTAAAATAAGTAGTGATGTTATAATGATGTTCAGATGTTCCCAACCCTGCGCTCTACTGTTTCTCCAAGCTCGGTAAGCACATAAGCTCCATTTTGTTCGGTTATCAGTTCTTTTTCAATAAGCTCCTCAATTATCCGGTCCACAGGAGGACGGGCAATATGCATGTTCTTCGCAATTTTGTCAGCGTTCAGCTCATGTTTGGAGCCCAATAGGGCAAGCAGTTTCTGACGATTCTTATTACCAGTCACAAATCCTATCAATTCTTCCATGATGTGCCTCCATTATTCTATTGGCTAGCATGTTATAACTACTTTTACATATTTTACCATATGCAATGTTAACAATGTTCATTGATCAGTGTATTAGATGGATGATATAGCTGATCCAATCATCTGATGCGACCACATTGGACTTGTGATGTCGGGATTTTCAAATTGCTACAATTAACTGTCCCGTTTGACCGTTCTGTAAAGGATACTTTTATAACCTGTCATGCATATCTAGGGGTGGCAGGCTAGTCCGGGTAGCTCGACGTTACCTGTAACCCGAAATCGCCGATATGCGGGGGACGAAGCCCGAGGAAGATGTTTAGACCGTTTTCAAACCTGTGGTC
Organism: Methanosarcinaceae archaeon; assembly: GCA_003565715.1. Taxonomy (GTDB): domain Archaea; phylum Halobacteriota; class Methanosarcinia; order Methanosarcinales; family Methanosarcinaceae; genus Methanolobus. Next base: position 8,814 of record PXAV01000142.1, on the reverse strand, counting down.
CCGACTGAGAAGCCCCGTCCTGCTTGGATGATGCAGGCATAAGTGCTTGCTGGAGAGCATGTACTTAAGCCCTAACTGTGGGAACCAGTCCAGGCCCGGAAGGGAGCAGACAAACTGCAGGCATTCGTCGCTTGGAGGGTTGCGGGGTGGAGAAGGGATCATAGATCACCTGGAAATGGAAAGAACACCAACCAAGGGCGTGCCTGCCACTTGAACCTGGAAAAGCGTTAAATATCTGAATTGCATTTAAGAATGAACACTCTATATGACGAGGTAGCCAAGCCCGGTATGGCGCAGGATTGCTAATCCTGTGATGCTATGCATCTCGGGGGTTCGAATCCCCCCCTCGTCGTGCTTCTATTACATTCCTTTTTTTGAATTTGCATAAATATTTCAATCTGCATAATTTTTATAATATTCATAAATGTGAGGGTCGTCCATCATTTTTTGCGGCCATAACAGCCTCCACCCACCTAATACATATTTTTCACCCCGGGAGATACATATTTTCAGATATCATGCCGTCTGCCGACCGGGTATTGAAGGACCAAAGCATCTAATTATCATAAGGACAGAATTGAAATGATGCCAGAAAAGAAAAACATCGTAATACTTGACAACAGGGAAAAACAGGAGAAGATCAACGACGCCTGCTCATCCTGTGATAATACCGGATCATGCTGCAGTGGATTTGGAATAAAGGCAGGTTCTGATAAAAAGGAGGTTTTCAGGATCTTGTTCCTTTACATAGGAATGGCACTGATAATATTCATAGTGGCCTATATGTTCATGAACCTTGTTGCCAGGATCAGCTGATAGGTTCTTTATCTTTTTTTGTAAAAGGGTATCTTTTTATCTGCCCGCAACCAAGGCAGGTAATAATTATACATCCTTCCTTCAGACGTACCCGGCAGCTTCTACCCGGCACAAGCAGCGAACTACAACTCTTGCAAAGACTGCGTTTAAGGTGAGAAGGTATACTAACACGATTCCTCATACCTATCCTCCTTGCCAGTAAGACATAGCGTGCGCTCCTTTCAGGATCCCTGCATATCTCCTCCCCTGCAAGCTTGAACATGTATTCGATGCGCTCCAGAGCTATCTTTCTTGCAATTGCCTTGCTCTTCTTCCTGGACCTTGCCATTTTTTACACACCTTCCATACTCCTGTTGATATACATTATCTGTACGCAAATAAATGTATACAAGTTCTGTTCAAAGAACATGCACTTTGACTGACGGACATTTTTCACCGGCAATGGATATGAATTCTGCAATCATATGGCCCGGATCCCCCTCAGGAACATAGATAGGTATGGCATGTCCGGGTAAAAGCAATGCAAGTGTGTCACAAGCCCGTTCACTGTCCATGACATCACCCCCAGCTATGGGGAGAAAGACAATATCAGCAGATATTCCTTCGGTCTCAGGGACAGAGCAGGTGTGTCCAGCATGATATATCTTTAAACCCCCAAGCTCAAAAAGATAAGCAACACCTGTGCCGGGAGGGTAACTGTCCCCAGCACATCCGTACGTGGGAAGCACATCGATATCCACACCTTTGATACTGAGCTCTCCGCTCAGCGAATCACCTGCTACCACCCTTCTTGCGTCTCCCCTGAAATCAAGTGACATATCCTCAGGTATTAGAGTGGTACAATCGAATTTGCGGACACTACGTATTGAAGTGGGATCGCAGTGTCCAAAACCTTCATGGGTAATCATGAGCAGGTCTGCCATATCAACATCATTGACATCCCCTGCTGCTATACCACAGGGGTCAATGTAAATTACCAGATCACTACTTTTGATCATAAAACCGGATTTACCGAGCCATTTTATAGATAAACCATTGATAGTTATACTGTCCAAATTAACATACCTCTTATCAAACAGATAGAATCTGATAACTGATACAGTTGATACGAATTAAAGTTATTGACCCAGATAATGGCACTTAAAGCATAGGATCAGAGGAAAATGAAGCGTTAGAACCGACAAAGTTCAGGTGTGGAACAATAACATATATAATATTATAGTAGTAAAAAGTTTGTAGTTAAAAAACAGGAAAATAAGGTACCTGACAGCTACAATATATTTTGACAGGAGTACAGAACAGGACTAAGAAGCTCACAGTCACAGGAAAGAAAAGCATAGAAATAAAATAGAAACATACAGGACCGAAAATGGAAGATAAGAAGATAAACATACTTTGTTCAACTGCAGACCCTGCCAGCAAGAACATAAAGGAGCACCTGCTGGAAAAAGGAAAATGGGAATGTATGCAGGATTTGCCGCAAGAGTGGGAAGACCTTATCTCTGTCCATCAAGGCAATCATCACAGGATAATAGAGATCAAAGGACACCATATCTACCAGGACAGGATCGATAGGAAAATGGAGCGCTTCGGATATAACACAGACCTGATCGTAGTAGCTTCAAAGCACAAGAGCAAAGATGGAAGACCGTTGCTTACAGCACATTTTACTGGAAATCCAAAAGATGCTGATTTTGGAGGAAGACCCACTGAACTATCTGTGCCCTCCCCTGGAATGCTGTTCTCCATACTAAGGAAGCTGAAGCAAATATCAAAAGGGACACACTATGAAGTTAACATGGAATCCACACATCATGGTCCAACGGATGTAGATACACCAATGGTCTATGCAGAAATTGGGAGTTCACATGAACAGTGGACAGATCCTGTTGCAGGCGACATTGTAGCAAGGGCAATCCTTGAGGCAGAACCAGTTCAAGTGCCAGTGGGTATTGGTTTTGGAGGAGGCCATTATGCATCAAGGCAAACCGGACTTATCCTTGAGGCAGATATAAGCTTTGGACATAATTTCCCAGATCACGCCCTCCCATATATTGACAAAAACATGTTAGCGGAGGCTTTTGAGATATCAGGAGCGGATTTTGTATATTTTGACAGAAAATCAATGAACTCAAAAGAGAGACAAAGACTCACAGGAATAATAGAGGAACTTCATTATATCCTACTTAGAGAAAGTGAGATCAAGGAAATAAAAGGACTCCCGTGGGAGCTGTTCACAGAAGTAAAGAACATTTGCGATAAACTGTGCCCTGATGGGAGATTCCGGATAACATCGTACTTCAGGCAACGATTGAAGGGTGCATACGATAACAGTCATATGACAGATGGTAAAGGTGAACATGCAGGAAATTTGCTGTGCATATACAATATCTGTGAGGAGCTGCTCAATGAGACCATCAGAGCAGACCGCCAAAGGACAATCAATATGCTTGAAGAGCATGCACCTGTCTTTATAGAGAAAAAGAACGGAACGATCTCAAATCAGATATTGGGCTTTGCAGACAGTACTAAAACTGCTATGCAGAACATCACAAACGAATGCATTAAAATACTAAAAGAGCATTATGAAATTAAATATATTCCTGATGAGAATATACTTTATATCATAAGTAAAAGGTTAGACCCAAAAGCAGCAAAGGATTTTGGGGTCCCCCCAGGCCCAATGATGGGGGAACTGGCAAAAGGGAAGCCTGTTGTTGCGAAAGGAAAGAAAATAGAACCTGAGATGGTCTACAAGAGGCAAGTCAAAGAAATACGGCTTTCCTGATGATAAATCAAACACTGATGACAAATATATATAAACTATCATACCTGTAATCCAACATACGATTTTCATTTGAGGGAGAAAAAGAATGAGATCCATAGTAGAAGAGGCACTGGCAAGGTCTGAACAGGAAGCACGTCTTCGCAGTACAGATAAAAGTCCGGAGCACAGAGATATAGATGCAGAATTAGAGGATATGCTGCGCCAGTTACACACCAACATCAAAGTGGTCGGCTGTGGCGGCGGAGGTTCGAACAGCACACAGAGAATGGTGGAAGAGGGTATAAAAGGTGCAGAGTTCATTGCCATGAACACTGATGCACAACACCTGCTTCAGATACATGCAGATCAGAAGATCCTTATAGGCAAAAAAAAGACAAGGGGTCTTGGTGCTGGAAGTCTTCCTCAGGTTGGAGAAGATGCTGCACTTGAAAGTGTGGATGAGATCGCTGCAGCAGTAAGTGGCAGTGACATGGTATTCATTACATGTGGACTTGGCGGAGGAACCGGAACAGGCTCAGCACCTATTGTCGCAGAGGCCGCAAGGGATGCAGGCGCCCTTACCATTGCAGTGGTAACCCTACCATTCAGTGTTGAAGGACAGGTCAGAAGGACAAATGCAGAGGCAGGTCTGGAAAGACTAAGAGAGGTAGCAGATACAGTAATAGTAGTACCAAATGACAAGCTGCTTGAAGTGGTGCCAAGACTGCCCCTGCAGGCCGCATTCAAGGTTTCAGACGAGGTTCTTATGAGGGCTGTGAAAGGTATCACAGAACTGATCACAAAACCAGGCCTTGTAAACCTTGACTTTGCAGATGTAAGAACCGTCATGCAAAATGGTGGTGTTGCTATGATAGGTCTTGGAGAGTCGGACGGAGAGATGAAAGCCGTGGAGTCTGTACAGAAAGCCCTTCGCAGCCCATTACTTGATGTTGATATATCAGGAGCCACCTCTGCACTTGTCAACGTGATAGGAGGACCTGACATGACAATTGCTGAGGCCGAGAGTGTTGTGCAGGAAGTATATAGCAGAATCGACCCTGAAGCAAGACTTATATGGGGTGCACAGGTCAACGATGAACTTGAACAGACTGTACGCACAATGATAGTTGTCACAGGTGTAAAGTCACCGCAGATATATGGACAGGGCGGTGCTAAAAGCGTAACAAGAAAGTATGGGATAGACTTCGTTAAATAGAACGCTCCCTTTTTTTGTTAAGTGTACCTTTTGATTGGCAGGAATATATACTATACCTCCAATCGAAAGGTATTTTATTGAAGACGTTGTTGTGATGGCGCTGCAGATTTTTGCAGCACATATTTCATTATATAATCTTCAATGACTTCAAAAGTTACGAATGTAATGTAATAGATAACCGGTTGTGAAGTACTTTGGCACAAGATTCATTCAATCAAAAAAAAATCAACAGTAAAATCATAAGCCAGAAATTGAAGGTCTATTTGAGGATACTTAAGCTCACTAAAAAACCTTCAAGGGAGGAGTTCCGAACCATATCAAAGGTTGCAGGAATAGGAATCCTGGCTATTGGTTTTGTCGGATTTGTAGTATACATTTTATTAGTAGAGCTGCCGCGATGGGTGTGATCATGAGCGCTGAATCTATTATATTCGTGGTAAAGACAACTGCGAACCAGGAACGTTCAGTCGCAAAAATGATCACACAGGTTGCAAAAAAAGAACATCTGGACATAAGAGCTATACTCACCCCGGATGAGCTTAAAGGATATGTGCTCATAGAGGCAGCATCGGTATCTGATGTAGATCAGGCCATACAAACGGTCCCTCATGCCCGTGCCATGGTCAAAGGAAATTCCAGCATAGAGGAGATATCCCATTTTCTCACACCGAAACCAACAGTCACTGGAATCTCAGAAGGTGCGATAATCGAGATCACTTCCGGTCCCTTCAAAGGAGAAAAGGCACGTGTGAAGAGAGTGGACGAGGGGCACGAGGAGATAACGGTTGAACTGTTCGATGCTGTTGTACCGATACCTATAACTATCCGTGGCGATACTGTAAGGGTCCTCAGGAAAGAGGAAGAAGAGAATTCCTGATATATGTAATATCTGAAAATATCAATTATATGTATTATAATCAAATGGTGATGTTCAAATGGCAAATGTTGTTGAAGCATTGGTCCCTGGAGGAAAAGCAAATCCTGGACCTCCACTGGGTCCTGCACTGGGACCTCTGGGAATAAACATAAAAAGTGTTATCGAAAAGATAAACGAGAAGACAAAGGATTACAACGGGATGCAAGTCCCTGTCAAAGTAATAGTTGCAGACGATAAGAGTTTTGAAATTGAAGTAGGAACTCCACCAACGGCTGCACTTATACTGCAGGAAGTCGGAGTCCAGAAGGGATCCGGAGAATCGGGAACTGTGAACGTAGGAGATCTTACAGTTGCCCAGGCAGCCAAAATAGCGCGTATGAAGAAAGAAGACATACTTTCATATGACCTTAAGGCTGCTGTGAAAGAGGTTCTTGGATCCTGTGTCCCCATGGGTGTTACAGCAGAAGGCATGCCTGCAAAGAAATGCCAGAAAGCAATCGATGAGGGAAAGTTCGACGATGCATTGGCACAGGAAGCATGGTAAATCACCATACTACCAATAGGTTTAAAACCAATACCTATTATTAGAGTGCCACTATAGATAGAGTCAAGGTCATAGACCAGAGACTCTGAATATGAGCCGTAGTAGACCGAAAAGGTCCTGCCTGAACATTAAGTTCGCACTACGGGAGGTAAAGAATGGCAGACAAAAGTACAATAGAAGCTATCGAAAAGTTGCTGGCGGAGTCACCGGAAAGGAGTTTTTCCGAAAGTGTAGACTTGGCTATCAACCTTAAGAACCTTGATATGAGTCAACCTAAGAACCGTGTTGATGAAGAGATATTACTTCCACACGGACGAGGTAAAGACCTTAAGATCGCAGTTTTTGCAAAGGGTGAGGTCGGACTCCAGGCTAAAGAGGCAGGTGCTGATCGCGTTTTCTCCGAAGAGGAACTTTCAGAGATCGGAGATGACAAAACACTTGCAAGATCAATAGCCAATGAATTCGACTTCTTCATTGCAGAGGTGCAGTACATGGCACAGATCGGTAAAAGCCTTGGTGCCATACTAGGACCAAGAGGAAAGATGCCAGCTCCCCTTCAGCCAGGAAAGAGTGTGTCCGATCTTATAAGAAGTGCAAGAGGCTCAATAAGGATAAGATCAAAGGACAAAAAAACCTTCCATGTGCCAGTTGGCCGCAGGGACATGGACACCCAGAAACTTGCAGAGAATGTAGAAACTGTGCTAAGTAGAGTGGAAAATTCACTTGATAAAGGAAAACATAACATAAAAGCTATTTATGTTACAACCACCATGGGCAGATCAGTGAGGGTGCTATAATGGAACAAGATCACCACAGCAGCCACATCCCACAGTGGAAAAAGGATGAAGTTGAAGAGATAAAGGAACTCATAAGAAAATACCCCATATTCGGTGTTGTGGGTATTGGAGGGATTCCTGCAAAGCAACTTCAGAAAATGAGAAGGGATCTTCGGGACAAAGCCGTTTTGAAAGTATCAAGGAACACCCTTATACACAGGGCACTTGAAGGATCAGGTGAAGTAAAAAAGATGGACCAGTACATTGATGTCCAGACTGCATTGGTTTTCACTGATCAGAATCCTTTTAAGCTTTACAAATCACTGGAAAAGAGCAAGACACCTTCCCCCATCAAAGCAGGAGCTATTGCTCCCCGGGACATAGTTGTCCAAAAAGGACCAACATCCTTCCCACCTGGCCCCATACTCGGAGATATGCAGGCAGCAGGTATACCTGCAGCCATAGATGCCGGGAAAGTTGTTATAAAGGAAACAAAGACCGTTGCAAAGGAAGGAGAATCGGTTCCACAAAAGCTTGCATCTATGCTTACCAGGCTTGAGATCTATCCAATGGAAGTAGGTCTGGACTTAAGGGCAGCGCTTGAAAACGGACTTATCTTCACACCCGATGTATTGGCAATAGATGAAGGAAAATTCTTCTCAGATATTGTGCTTGCAACACAACAGGCATTCAATATGTCAGTCTTTGCAGCATATCCAACTTCAGATAACATCAAGACCCTCATTGCAAAAGCTACTGGCGAATCACGCAACCTTGGAATCAACGCAGCTGTCACAGAACCAGATGTTATAGGTCCATTGCTTGGAAAAGCACATTCACAGATGCTATCGGTTGCATCAATCGCATCTTCCAGCAATGAAGAGGCAATAGATGATGAACTGAAGGATGCACTTGGTTCAGCTGCCGCATCAGCTGTAGCCAGCACTGAAACATCAGCAACTGAAGAAGAAGCTGCTGAAGAGAAGGAAGAGGAAGAAGAAAGCTCAGAGGAGGACGGCATGGCCGGTCTTGGAGCACTCTTTGGATGATCAGGATTAACAGAATATAAGATTACATTGATAGAATAAAAGGTGATATTAGATGGAATACATATATGCAGCACTTTTACTACACAAAGCTGGTAAAGAAATAACAGAAGAAACAGTTACTGCCGTACTTCAGGCAGCAGAGATAGAAGTGAACGATGCACGTGCAAAGGCTCTTGTTGCAGCCCTTGATGGTGTTGACATTGAAGAAGCAATGGCAACCGCAGCAGTAGCAGCAGCACCTGCAGCAGCAGCAGCAACACCTGCAGCAGAGACAGCTGTCGAGGAAGAAGCAGCTGCTGAAGAAGAAGAGGACAAGTCAGAAGAGAGCGGCATGGCCGGTCTTGGTGCTCTCTTTGGATAAACAAGCTTTGATGTCCGCCCTGTGCGGACAATAATTTTTTTTATACATTTATATTAGACTTACACGTGTTTTACATGTATTTCCTGGATACATTCGGCTTTGTCCCTGAAATGAACCTCCTTTAGAGTGTTACAGGGTAAAAAGGTGCATGCTTTCAGAATTGCAATATTCTAAGGCAAACGTATTGAAAAATAAAAGATTTATCAGCATTATAACATACATTGCAGTGGAACCGATCATTTTGTACCTTTTAACTTATGAGCCGAGAAGTCACCTTTCGTAAGATAGGTGATGAAAGGCGTACACTATACAATATAAAAATTAATTATGAAGTATTAAACTATTTATAGTTGAATGAATATATATGTAACTATGCATTACAATCTTGATAAAGGAAGTCATTCCGTT
>PXAV01000169.1 GCA_003565715.1 Methanosarcinaceae archaeon | reverse complement strand
CTTCATCCCACAGCTAAAGCAGTGGGCTTTCTCTACCCCTACACCCCACTAGTCGTAAGATGAGCTGATCAAAGAGGACATTCAGCGTTTACCGGGGATACATATGGTTAATATGAATACAATGCAACGTGAGTCAGGTACTCAATGTGAAGACAGTGGTCATCGATAAGCACCAGACCAAAACGTGTGATTTGTTGGCTAACTCAACATAGAAAAGGTAAAGTATTAGTATTTATATAGTATTATATCACAACTATATTATATTAATCGTTTGCACAATGTTCAAAGCAGTCCATATATGACATGAAAAAGGAGCAGATAAGGATGGGGACTAAAAAATATCTGAATTTTTTTGAAAATGCTCTTCTTGCTATGGCAATACATAGAATAATCCTTGATGAACAGGGAAGAGTGGTAGACTCTGTCTTTATTGAGGTAAACGAAGCCTGTGCAAAACACATGGGATCAAAAATTGCTGATATTGTAGGAAGAAAGATCACTGAAGCGATCCCATCCATTGAAGATACACCATTGCTAGAAACTTTAGAAAAAGTAGCTCTAACTGGTGAGCCTGCACGGTTTAAGCAATATTTAGCACCCTTAATGAAACATTTTGTCATCGATGTATACAGGATAGATGAGAATACCGTTGTCACCGTTTTACAGGATATAACAGAACAAAAAAAGACAGATGAGCAAAGAGAAACATTAGAGCTGCTACATAGGACACTATTTGAAGCTGCGAATGATACTATTTTCTTAATGCGCGGAGATAGAATTATAGATTGCAATACAAAAACAGAGGAAATGTTTGGCTATGCTCGCGAAGAGATCTTACAAAAGAAGCCTTATGACCTCTCCCCTCTATTACAGCCAGATGGGAGCAATTCAAAACTAAAAGCTTCTCAGTTGATCAAAGCAGCCTCTTCTAAAGGAGCGCAATTTTTCCAGTGGCAACATTTAAAAAAAGACGGAACTGTTTTTGATGCAGAGATAAGTTTAAACTCTCTGGATATCGGGAGCGAAACTATTCTTCAGGCCATAGTTGGTGATATCACAGAGCACAAAAAAAAAGAGGACACATTGAGAATAAGTAGTGAAAGACTTTCTAAGATAAACAGCTGTCTGATCGATCTTAGTAACGATTATGAAACAAATATGGACTTATTGACAGCTCTTTGTGGTGAACTTCTTGGTGGTACATGTGCAATATACAACCGGCTTAATGGGGATATGCTGCTTTCTGTTGGTCAGTGGCATACACCTCCAGACTACGTATCCGATGATCAGCCTGCAGGTCATATTTGTTATGATGTCATCAAAAGTGATATTGTTAAACCTTTTGTAGTAAATCATCTGGATGAAACATCTTATGCTGAAACTGATCCCAATGTGAGATCATATGGCCTGAAAACCTACATTGGTCATCCGGTCGTGTGTTTAAATGAAACCGTGGGTTCATTATGTGTTGTATACCAGGAAAATGTAGATCTCTGTGAAGACGACAAACATATCCTGGGACTAATTGCATCGGCAATTGGCAGAGAGGAAGAACGTAAGCTTGTAGAAGGAAAACTGCATGAATCCTTCCAAAAATATGAAGAATTGAGTTCAATCTTCAATCGTTCACCTGCCTGTGCCTTTGTATGGGAAGCGAAAGATAACTGGCCTATCAGGTATGTTTCAGAAAATGTCTTTACCCTTTTTGGTTATGAATCGAATGATCTCACATCAGGAAGTATACTTTTTGCTGATATTATTCATCCGGATGACCTACAAAGGGTGATACAAGAGGTTCAGGATAATCTGGCCGCAGGTATGGCGGAATACAGACAGGAATATAGACTGATCGACAAAAAAGGCGGTATACATTGGGTTGATGATAGAACATTGGTCATGAGTGACGAAAATGGTGACCCATTCCTTCTTCAGGGCATCTTATGGGACATAACAGAGAGAAAGAAGTCAGAGAAAGACCTTAAAGAAACTTCCAGGACCCTTGAGTCGATGCTGGATCAGTTACAGGATGCTGTAGCGTTCCAGAATCCTGACCTTACAATAATGCGTTACAATAAAGCTGGCTATGAATTACTGAACATGTCACCTGAGGATGTAGTAGGTAAGAAATGCTATGAGTTAATTGGGCGTGAAGAAGAATGCAAGGATTGTCAAACAAAAAAAACCCTGAAGAGCAAAATGATCGAAACTGCAGATAGATATGTACCTGAACTTGGTAAATACATAAGGGCGACAAGCAATCCAATACTGGATGAAGATGGTGAGATTCTCTTCATAGTAGAACAGCTACAGGACATCACTGAACGTAAGCAGGTAGAAGCAGAATTGATGCAACGTGAAAAACTGCTCAACAACGTATTCGATATTTTACCAATAGGACTGTGGTTTGCCGATAATAATGGAAAACTACTGCGAGGGAACCCTGCTGGAAAACGTATATGGGGAGCTGAACCTCTTGTATCTCCGGAAGAATATGGGGTGTTTAAAGCACGGAGGCTCCCTTCAGGCGAAGAGATACTTCCAGAAGACTGGGCATTGGCTCACACTATCAAAGAAGGTGTAACTGTAAAGGATGAGCTCATAGAAATTCAAGGATTTGATCAAAAAAGGAAAGTCGTACTGAATTATACGGCTCCAGTGCTAAACGATGACGGAGAGATGTTGGGAGCAATAGTAGTCAACAACGACATCACTGAACTCAAGAAGACAGAAAGGGAGCTATTAAAGGCAAAAGAAGCCGCAGAAGCTGCTAATATAGCTAAATCCGAATTTCTTGCCAACATGAGCCATGAGATTCGAACACCTATGAATGCGATAATAGGTTTTACAGATCTGTTACTGGAAAATGAAATGAGTGAAGCACAACGAAACTATGTAGAGATTGTTAAAAGAAGCGGAGATTCACTGCTTGAAATTATAGAAGACGTTTTGGACCTCTCTAAAATTGATGCAAATAAATTAGAACTGGAAAAACTTGATTTTAATCTACTGACCCTTCTTAATGACCTTGTTGACACAATGAGCCTGCGTGCACATGGTAAAAGGTTGAAACTATATTATGAACTTGAAGACAACGTACCATTACTGCTTCAGGGTGATTCAGGACGCTTGACCCAGATACTAACAAACCTTGTTGGGAATGCCATCAAATTCACCACTGAAGGCGAGGTGTCGATCTGCATTTCAATAGAATCCCATGAAGATGAGCCTTTAATGCTGCGCTTTGCAGTAAAGGATACAGGCATTGGCATCCCTGAGGAGAAGATCGACCTGATCTTTGAAAAATTCACCCAGGCTGACGCATCTAACACCCGTAGATTCGGAGGCAGTGGTCTGGGCCTGGCAATCTCCAAGCAACTGGCTGAAATGATGGGCGGTGAAATCGGCGTAAACAGTGAAGTCGGAAAGGGTTCTGTGTTCTGGTTCACCGTAAGGCTTGAGAAACAGTCCAAAACAGAGTGGATAGAAGATCCAGAGCAGGCTAATCTGCTTCAAACCGGCGATCAGATATTGAATATTTTGCTGGTAGAGGATGACATATACAACCAAAAAGTAGCTCAAGAGATGTTGATAAAACTTGGATTCAATGTCAATGCTGTTAACAATGGCATCGAAGCAACAAAAGCTCTTGAAATAATGTCTTATGACCTTGTTTTCATGGATGTGCAGATGCCTGAGATGGATGGAATGGAAGCCACAAAGTATATCAGGAGTACAGAGTCCAGGGTACTAAATAAGAACATACCGATAATTGCATTGACCGCACATGCAATTCAGGGTGATAGGAAGCGATTCCTTGAAGCTGGTATGGATGATTATATTTCCAAACCCATAACATTGAAAGCTCTTGGGAAATTGCTGGAAAAATGGAATGATATTATTATTAAAGGCAAAGAACATCACTAATACAACGGGTAACATATACAACGGGTAACATATATATGATTTTTATAGTATTCTGAAATTATTCAGAAATGCATCAAATAGCCTCTCAAATATAATTGCATGTGTGAAAAATTATATTATGTATCTTTCTTTAAAGGTTTCTGTAATTTGTTTTGTGCCTGCTATTGCAATAACATCATCTGTCTTAATAACGAACAGAGGCACAATGTCAGTGATCACTTCTTCTTTCCTCAGTATGCCAATGACCCTGCAGCCAATGTTGTTCTTTAGATCAATGTCTCCAATGGTCTTGTTCACAAGTTCACTATCATTGGTAACTGTGAACTTTTCAATGAAGATCCTTTCATACAGAAGTATATTCTCTTCTACCTTAGTGCAGGAACGTTCAAAGCATTTCAATGTCATTTTCACTAACATCTGCCCTGTAACAATAGGCAATGCAGCCACATAGCTTGCTCCTGCCCGGTAAATGTTCTCAATTGATCCGTAAGAATTTGCACGGGCTATTATGTTTGCATCAGGGTTGAGCTCACGTGCAATGAGTGTAGCAAATATCACATCTACATCCTCATCCATAACCACAGCAACAGTTGATGCATCAACAACACCAGCTTTTTTAAGGACCTCCTCATCTGTTACATTGCCAATGAAATATTCGTATTCACCATCATCAAAGATACTTGGATGGCTATCTGCTGCTGTAAACCTTAGCTCCTCATCTTTTAAGGTCTTAACAACCCATTTACCGACATCCCCGCATCCAAGTACAATAACATGTTCATTTTCATCTCCATTGTCTGTTGCTTTCCTTTTTGTCGGTTGCAAGATCTGTTTTAAGCGTAACAACTGTTCATAAGAGCCTACAGCAAGCAGCACAAGGTTCTTATCAATGACCTTATCAGAGCTCACCACGAATTTAAGACTCCCATTTTCCCATATACCTACAATATTAGCTCCGGATTTTTTAGTGAGCTCTGCATTTTTTATTGTTTTTCCGATAAGAGCACAATTCTGGCTTATTGACAATTCTACCAGGCTCACACCTTCAAAAAAAGAACTTGCCCCAGACAAGCGATTGAAGAATGGGTCTGATGCTTTTTTCCCAATGAACCTTCCCAGGATCTCTTTTGGTGAAATAACACTTGTTGCACCTGCATATTTAAGATATTTCTTATTTGATGTGTTCTCTACAATCGCAATTATATCTACATTGCTTATATTACGTGCAGCAAGAATAACATTTGCATTAACCTCATCTGAGAGATTAGCAATGAGGAACTGGGCATCGTTTATATTTGCACTCTTTAGTGCTGTTTCTTCATAGGCAGCACCATATATGGCATTTATGTTCCTTTTGAGTAGCTCTTTTACCTTATCCTCATCCCCTTCCAGAAATACGTATGGGATCTTCTTATTGTCCAGTTCTTCTATAAGTGTTTCAATGAGTTTGTTATACCCACATACTATAATATGATCATTAAATCCTCTAGGAAGAGCTGAAGGAACATTTGGCTTGATCTTTTTTTCAATAATCGGTGTTATTATGAGTGCGAATAATATCCCAAACATAAGGGGTATTCCAGATAACTGTACAAACATAGCGAAAAGCTTTCCGGTGTTTGAGATGAAAACGATGTCTCCATAGCCTACAGTTGTTATTGTTGTTACTACCCAGTAAAAGGCATCATAAAAATTGCTATGTTCAGCTTGGCCCTCAAATTCCATTATAAGCATGAACATAAATATGTAAATGATAATTAAGCCGGATGCAGCTGCGGCTGGTTTGATCAGGTTCCTGTACCATATATGCCTGTTATCCATTTTTTACCGTCTATATCTTTTATAGCAAGTTTAAACTTTCAAGTTTAAAGAGATTGTCTTAAAAGTGCTACTATTTAACCTCATTGATATAGTTACAGAGCCACACAAAGTTTGTCAGTCATATTAGTATTGAAAAGATAAAAACCATAATGAAACAATAAAATGTTTGTTTTTCGTAGAGATCATAAACCAAAGAGCAAAAATCTTTCAGCCTTTGTTTATATTCATAATGGTTATTATATTCGTAATGGTTATCTATTTACCCCAATGGCATAATCTTTTGCAATATCATACAAACGCAAATGTTTCATTTCTTGATTTTTACTGGCAGTAGTTCAGGTTTAACTTTTGCAATGTACAAAACAACAGAACCTGTAATGATAGCTTCTATTAGGACCAGGGGTAAATGTGCCGCAGCTGTGACCTGTGCAAGCCCGAAAAAATCAGGCCCCATCAATAGCAGGACCAATACTGTCAGTAAAGCTGAAAGTCCTATAGCAAGCCCTCCACACAAGAATCCAAGATGTTTTTCGGATATACCTCTCTCATATCCTGTTTTGAACAAGTAAAATGCCATAAGTGCGGGTATTCCTAAAAGTGCTGTATTTATTCCCAGGGTCGTGATTCCCCCATGTTGGAAAAGAAGAGCATGAAACATAAGCCCTATAAATAATGATATATAAGCAATTGGCCCCAGTATAATTCCTATCAGTCCATTTATCATAGGATGCACACTTGTGGGACCTAATGGGATATGAATTAAAGATATTACAAAAAAGACAGCGGTCATAACTGAAAACTTAGGTATTTCCTTTGCAATATCCTCATTCTTCATCTTGTAGACGAATATGATGATGATAGCTAAAATAGTGATCAACCAGCCCATTGCAACAAGTGGGACTGATAATATTCCATCTGATATGTGCATATGATACTTTCCTCCATGTGGTAGATACGATAAATATCATATTAATAGTACCTAATATTAATACTATTTCATAATAAAGTACAAGTATTATCTTAATAGTTGCTACACATAAATGTTGTTAAAAAAAGATTAAAACGTGATATAAACCATATCAAAGGTCAAGACTGGTCAGGAAGCTACTCTAAAAATATAATGGAATGACATGATCGGTTGACGAATGATGAAGCTTTTGAACCAGTTTAAATTGCATCCCTCAATAAGATATTGAGGGATTGACCTGTGAATAGACGTCAAAGAGTATCATCTTACTGCCAAGGCTTCAGTCAGTCAGCCAGTCGTTTATTATTTATTTACTTTACATTTGAGCTACTGCTCATATTTTTTCATTAAGTAAATAGATGAGAGTAGTCCTGCAATTGCAAAAGCAACTCCAAATCCAGGAGATTGCTGCTCTGGTGCTGGGTCACTTATCGGCTCCTCCGTACTTTGCTCATCTGTCATGTCAGTATCCCCGGACTCCGCTTCTGGTGGAAGCTCTGATGTGGTCTGCGGGTAATCATCTGGGTTTCCAGGGAAGGTCAGGGCATTGATCTCTTCCAGATTTGTGAATCCGTCCCCGTCAGAATCCAGTGTTTCAATTGATACAAGATCTCTGTCACTTGCTGAATATGCACTACCATAAGGATTCCTGGGACCTCCCCCAGCCGGGCTGATGTGACAGGTAATGCATGCATCAAGCTTTGTATCCTCTGTACCATACTGATGATTGAAAGCATCCAGATATGCAGGCCTGGCTGTTGCCAGGGGTGAGCACAATGACACTACAAGCACCAATAAAACCAGGGAAGTTACGTATTTGTTCATATTAGTATCTCCATTATATTCAGATATTACTTTGTTGCTTTAATAGTAGTGAACTACCATCCTATAAATAGAATGGTTTCCTGCTTCATTCCTCCGACCGCTGTGATCAAGTCCACAGGCTCTCATGTAGTTTGTTATTCCAATTTGGACACTGCCATTTCCTGTCTGCGAGTATTAATTTTCTATTGTGGGGGTCCCCACACATTACAAACTTTTGTTTATATTTCAAATTTATGCTTTTTGAGCTTCACAGGAAGATAGTTTTGCTGCTGGAAACATAAGCTATAAATATCAAATAATTTATTGATGTGCATTACCAGATTTCAAAAATTATATATATAATTTCTTGTAATGAATCGACTGATTTTAACTGATTTGCAAATATCTACATAAAACGGTGACAATAATGAAAATAAGAGTAGTTAGTTCAAAGGAAGAGATCAGTAATATTACTGATAAAGAAGAAATGATACACCTTTCATTCAGGCCCTCAAATACCGACATCTTTACTCTGATAAAAAAATGTCCTGAACTGAAAGCATTACACGTTCCATCATCCTACATCAAGACCATTTCAAGATCTGCCCGTATGTTCCTGGAGATGCAAGGGATAGCTCTAGTTGAAGGTGACGTATGGGGTCACAGAAAGGATATCAATGAGTATTCAGAGGTCTCCGAGAGTGTCTATGAAAGCATGGACAGATACAGGGAAGAAGGCCTTTCAGACAAAGAAATAGAAGAGAAGATGGCCATGGAACTGAACATGGGCTCTGACCTTATACGCTTTATGATCAAGAACAGAAAATGAAGGCACATACTGTGCTATGATATCTTTTTTATTTATTATTAAGGAAAAACAAGAGCTATTAAAATACAGATACTTTACTTATGAATATTGTTAGTTGCAGGAATAATATACTCATATGACATTATAACAAAGTACTAATACTTGCCAGCAGATAGATTCTGCTATGATAGGGTTATTCTTGTTGTTGGGACTTGTTGTTGGTGGTATCTTCATGCTTGGGATATTTACCAAAATATGGCAGAACAGGGAATACTCGCTTACAAAGAAGACCTTCCTGACACTTACAATGGGTGTTATACTTGTAGCGTTCCTTTATGCATCATTTGCTTTCATACTGGTCAGTTCAGACCATGCAACATACTATACAGAAGGGGGGCAAAACCTGGGTGAAATGGACTATGAAGAGATAATGCATAATGCAAAAGATGCAGGTTACTATGTACATGGTCCCTTTTACGTGAATGTCAAGGCCAAAGATGCAACCGGGATATATCCCACAGACATGCCGTATATACAGGAGCGTCTTGGAGATGAGTTCCTGCTTAATCATGCTAGTTATTATGAGGATGAAGCGCCAGTTATGGAAATAATGTTCCTTGATGATGACAGGGCAACTGTGATGTTCTTCAATCGCAGCAGGCCAGATCCATATGTCTCACCCTTTAAAGTTGAACATCTCCCAGAAGACAGCTGGATGATCGAAAGATTAATGGTAGCCTTTGGATTTGACAGAGAGCAAGCAGAGCATGAACTTGAAGAACTGAAAAATGCAATCTATGCAGGAGATCAGCCAAAGATCGAGATCTCCCACGAAGTACTGCCTGATGCCATCTATAAAGATCTCAAAAGTATGAGCACAGATTCAGATTTCTCACTGACATCCGGAGAAGGCAATAGCATACTTTCCTTCTATGATCAAGGACAAGTGACAGGAAGGATGAGCTTTGTGGTACCAAACCAGAGGATAGTACAGAAAAAAGAAGGTATCTCATACACCATCAAGGTAGACATGCGGGGAGGGGTCGATCTTGAAATAATGCTTCCAGCGGGGGAGAGTGTTCCTGAGGAGAAGTATAAAGCCATATTCAGAGAGATGTTCAAAAACATCGGCTTACCTGAGGATGATGTGGACAAGTTCAGCTTTCGTTATTCACCCTCTATGTGGTGATTAAACTATCATATACAATTGAGCATGGATATAAATACCTAAAAGATATTTTTCCCTCTCATACGTGCATTTATCTTACTGTATGACCACTAGCTATTATATGCATCATAGATCTGCCACAACCATATAACAGGAAGTATAAGAAGACCTATGAAGATAAATGTAAGCAGCCAGCCCATAAAAATTCCTATCCATATCCCAATGGCTTTAAATATATGACCCTTAACTATCTGCCCAAGCCCGGGGATAAGGAACGATAGCAGTGCAGGAACTCCGTGTGTTTTTCTTTCGCTCATTGGTTTACCTCTTATTTATTTATTTGTTTATTTATTTGTTTATTT
>PXAV01000073.1 GCA_003565715.1 Methanosarcinaceae archaeon | reverse complement strand
TAATAATAATAATAATAATAATAATAATAATAATAATATGATAAAAAAACGTGTTCAATTGAGCAACGAGGAAACAGGAACGTTGTTTGAGGGGATGAATGGTTTTGCTTGGTTACAGTTACTATACCTTTGAATACAGTTTGCAAGCAGTTGTTCCCGCTTCCTCAACATATAATTGGTCATTATTATATATAAATTTGTTTGACATCCTTTATATATGTATAATAGTTTCCGTTCTTAAATGACTTATTAACCTCATAGAACTAACCGCTATGAATTTAAGATTTCCATCTTATTTAGAACCTATGGCTAACAATGATAAGAAACTGAAACAGGTAAGGTCAATGGCAGACATACAGTTTGGAAAAGGTTGTGGAGATGTACTTTTTCCTGATAGTGTCAGTTTCCAGCTTTCAAAGACCAAGCGTATCAGACAGGTCTTTTATAATGGCAGGCACATGGCAACTGTCCGTGCAAAAGATGGTGTGCTCACCCTTAGCATCGACGGAGCTGTTGCACTGCATGGCATGCTTAAAAAACCAGATTCAAGAGTGGTCATATGTGAGGATGCGGTTCCCTTTGTGTCGATGGGCAAGACAGCATTTGCCAAGCATGTGACAGATGTGGACCCCAAACTTAGGGCAGGTGATGAAGTTATAATTGTAGATCCATCAGATTCGATACTGGCAACAGGACAGCTATTACTATCTCCACACGAAGCAATCTGTATGGACCGTGGTCCGGCTGTGGATGTGAGGCGAGGGATAAAGCAATCCTAGAATAGTTATTTATAAATCTATATCTATTAAATACGATGAAAATAAAGTCATATTCATACCTTTGATACGGTTAATTCCTACCCGGAGAGTGAAAATATAGAAGAGGAGATCTTTAAGACCTTTGTAATTCCAGACAATACAAGGATGGAAGAGCATACAATAGTCGTGGATGGGGATGTTATTGCTGGTAATCACTCTGAGATCAAGTATGGTTTAATCGCCCGCTCTACAATACTGGGTGAGAGAGTTACGCTTTCCGGAGACCTGGTGTCCAGGGGTGATACAAGGATAGACATCTGGTCACATATCGGTGGAAATGTGAAAACAGATAAGAATGCACACATCGGAGAATTTGTTAACATTGATGGGAAACTGGTTGTAAAAGGTGACCTTGATGTTGGAAATGATGTCCGGATCAATGGAGGTTTTGAGGCAAAAGGCTGGATAGTTGTGCGAAATCCCATACCTGTAATGGTCTATCTGTTTCTCTATGTCAGTGAGCTCTTAAGACTTGGGAAGGATGAGGAGGTTGAGAAGGCATTAGAAGAGCTGTTTGCTGATGATGTTGAGTCTGTAAGCATGAACTCTCTTATTATACCCAATGGCTCCAGGATATCTATGGATTCTATCAAAGTGCCTTCAAATGCTATAATTGGCAACAATTGCAGACTTGTCGGTAATATACGTGCCACATCCCTTGAAATGGGAAATGGAACTACACTTTATGGGAGTATACGTACCATAAATTATGTGAGATTATCACAGGACAATATTGTTCACGGGAACATAATCTCAAAAGGTAGCGTATACATTGATGCGGGAACCCACATCCTCGGAGAGATCAATGCCAATTCCATCAGGATACATGAGAATGCCCGGGTGGACGGTGTGATGAGGGCACCAGGTGGCATTATATTTGAACGCGAGGAAGACAAGGCGCTGAGTGACAATGAGCTGATGGAACTGGACGTCTGAATATATGTATTATTTATGTATCATACAATGAGGGGATTTACTTGAATTCGATGGAGATATTCAATTTAATAGAGCTTGTACTCCGGCTAAGCATATTTATTATAACAGCTCTTATATCAAATCTTATTATAAGGCTTGACCCTGATATAATCAGATCACGCATATATGTTGCTTACAAGAACTTAAAGAAGTATTTCTTCTTCCTTACATTTGGATCTGCACTTTATCTTGTTGAGATGTTGCTCTCTGTAAACTCTACTGCCGCTGGCACGCAACATGGCCCGATGAACAGTATGCTTATTGTAGTGTTCCAGCTCTCTGTAATGATCTTCCTGTACCATCTTTATGTGGCCATAAGAGTTCCTGACCGAAGAATCCTCTAACTGAGCTACTAATCTAGCTTCATGTTAATCCGAAGATGTCTTTTGATATTCTGTGCAAAAACATCTTCAATATAAGATTTATTATATATGTTTAAAAGGGATATGTATATCGACAGACAGATTTAAAAAAGGCTCAAATATTATAGTGCAGTGGTGTTAACTTGCAAAAGGACTATCTTTCATTATCATCTGAATCACAATCCATATTTGATAAGGATTCAAAATTCGTAATGCAGACATACGGACGTCAGCCAATTGTACTCAGCAGTGGAAAAGGTTCTTTGTTATATGACATTGAAGGTAGGGAGTATATTGATTGTGTTGCGGGCATCGCTGTTAATAACATAGGCCACTGTCATCCTCATCTTGTGGAAGCTATACAGAAACAGGCTGAAAAGCTGATACACGTATCAAATCTTTATTACACTGAACCACAAGCAGAGCTTGCTGAGGAACTGGTGAATATAAGTGGTATGGAGCGAGTTTTTTTCTGCA
The DNA here is from genome assembly GCA_003565715.1 of Methanosarcinaceae archaeon. GTDB lineage: Archaea > Halobacteriota > Methanosarcinia > Methanosarcinales > Methanosarcinaceae > Methanolobus. The sequence goes on along the minus strand of PXAV01000073.1, from coordinate 7,385 downwards.
ACTCCGGTACTGAGGCTGTAGAGGCTGCTATGAAGCTTGCAAGGGTCAATACAAAAAAGACCGATTTCATAGCCCTTGAACACTCTTTCCATGGCCGGACCATGGGTGCATTAAGCCTTACGTACAAGGATATGTATCGTACTCCTTTCAAGCCCCTTGTACAGGAAGGGAACTTTGTACCATTCAACGATGTACAGGCAATAGAAAGTGCAATGACACCAAATACTGCTGCAGTAATAGTTGAACCTGTGCAGGGTGAAGGTGGTATAAACATCCCTTCGGATGATTATCTGAAGGAAGTTCGCAGGATATGCGATGATAATGGGGCTCTTCTTATATTTGATGAGGTGCAGACGGGTTTTGGTAGGACAGGAGCTTGGTTTTGTAAAGATCACTTTGGAGTTCAGCCGGATATCATGACAATGGCCAAGGCAATTGGCGGTGGTTTTCCAATGGGTGCCATTGCAGCGCGGAAAGACGTTTCATTTGCCCGTGGTGAGCATGCTGCAACCTTTGGTGGCAATCCTCTGGCATGTGCTGCGGCACTTGCATCTATTGATGTTATCCGTAAAGAGGAACTTATCCGTCGTTCAAGGGAAATGGGTGAGTATTTCCAAAAGCAGTTGCGTAAACTTTCTACAGATGGTCTTGTGGAGGTCCGTGGAAAAGGTCTCATGATAGGTGTGCAGTTTGACCGCAAATGTGCTGACCTTGTGGAGCACGGAAGAAAAAATGGTATCCTGCTTAATTGTACCTCTGAGACAGTTCTGCGTATTGCACCACCACTTAACATAAGCAAAGAACATATAGACAGGGTGGTGAATGTGCTTGAGCAGGCCTGAGCTTATTAAAAAGGAGATCGGATCAATTGCAGAATATGTTCCGGGGAAATCAATTGATGAGATCGCAGGCAAATATGGTCTTGATCCTTCCTCTATCATAAAACTTGGTTCAAACGAGAATGTACTTGGGCCCTCCTCTCTGGCAGTAAATGCTATGATGTCGGTAACATCAGGTATTAACCTATATCCATCAGCAGATGCTATGGAACTTGTAGATGCATTGTCTGTCTACACAGGCCTTCCTGTGGAGAACATATGTGCCAGTGGACCTGGTATGGATGGCCTTTTGGATAATCTTATGCGTTTGATCCTATCGCCGGGAGATGAGGTCATTGTACCAACTCCTACTTTTTCCTACTATGAGATCGCATCCAGGGCAAACGGAGCATGTGTGTCCTATGTTCTTCCCGGAGAAAAACTGGCATTTGATATTAGATCCATAAAGGAGTCTATCACAGACAGGACAAAGGTGATTTTTCTCTGCTCCCCTAACAATCCTACGGGTAAAGTGCTGGAGGAGGCAGTGGTCAGGGACATACTTGGGTCTGTGAATTGTTTTGTCTTTGTTGATGAGGCATATGTTGAGTTTGCAGACAATGATCTCTCTCATCTTGTCACCGAGTATGATAATATAATCGTTGGAAGGACATTTTCAAAGGTCTTTGGCCTTGCAGGTCTCAGGATCGGCTATGGTCTTATGCCAGCATGGCTCAAAGAACAATATATGAAAGTGTCAACACCATTCAATGTAAATCTTCCGGCATTAAAGGCTGGCGTTGCTGCCCTTTCTGATAAGGCCCATCTTCAAAAGAGCATCGAATGTGCAAGGTCGGGCCGTGACTACCTTAAAAGTAAGATCCCATTTACAGTACATAGCTCACAGGCCAACTTCGTACTTGTTGACGTTGCGCCGATGTCTGCAAGGACCGTAGCAGAATACCTACTGGCTAAAGGTATAATTGTCAGGGATTGTACATCTTTCAGAAATGCTGGCAATTCTCTTCTGCGTATTACCGTGGGAAATCAGCATCAGAATGAAAAAGTAGTAGCTTTCCTTAAAGAAATAAAGGCAAAGATAAAGATGTAAAAAAAGGTTCAATAGATCTTCTCTATCTTCATGAGAGGATAATCCAGATCAGTATCAAAGCACATTACAACATCAGCATTTGCTGAATTAAACCGTGCACTTATCCTCACATCAAGCATGCGCCCTTCCAGTTCACAATAGCCATATTCACTGTTCAGTTTTGAACTTAGCATGTCCCGGTTGATGCTGACAGATATCCTTTCAACACAAGGTTGAACAGATATGCTTTCCTGTATTGCTTTTTCAAGGCTATCTACTGTTCTCATGTTAACAGGTGAGCCTGTGAACTGGTGATACAGTGCACCAAGCTTGATACCTGCCTCAAAAAGCACATTGTCCCTGTCAGTTATTGGAGAATTCTGCTGCATAGTTCTATCATACCTTTATTTTTATTATAGGCGATATTATATATAGTGTTACAAGGCCCGTAAGCAAGGCTGCCATTGTGTGTGTGTGATCTATATTCACCACATATGACATAATAGTAATAAAAAATATTATTGTGAGTGCAACAAGTAGCGTTTTGTTCCTGGCTTTTATATAAGGTATACTACTTATCATAAGAATGCCAATTATCACTGCTATCAATGCCATCATGTTAGCATCAAAGTAGCCTTCTCCCATGAGGATATATGAGGATATGGCTATTCCTCCTGCTGTGATAGGCAATCCACTAAAAGAACTCATAGCCTTGTTCATTGTATTGAATCTTGCAAGTCTGAGTATTCCACAAACAAGATAGAACATTAATGCAAGCAGGGTTATGTACTGCATCTCATCTTTTACAAGGGAATGAGTTATGACAACAGGTGCAACTCCAAAGGATATCACATCAGCCAATGAATCAAGGTTGCTTCCTATCTCGCTGGATGAGAACTTTCTTGCAATATGGCCATCAAGGCCATCAGCAACAGCAGCAACAAGTATGAGCAGTGGGGCAAGGTATGTAAAACCATCCAGTACAAGTAGGATAGCAATAACACCACATAAAGCGTTTATCAGGGTTACGAGATCAGGTAGTTTAAGAATATGGAGCATCTTTTTCACTTCCTTTGTTCTATTTTTGCTATCACGGTTTCACCAGCAAACACCCGGTCACCTATTTTGACTTTTATCTCAAAGCTATCAGGTATGGTGACATCAACTCTGGAACCAAACCTTATCATTCCAAAACGCTGTCCTTGACGTAGGTTCTCTCCTTGGGAAACATATGATATTATTCTTCTGGTAACGGTTCCTGCTATCTGTATTACTTCTACGGGCCCATGTTCTGTATCAATTATCGTGTGGCTTCTCTCGTTCCTGTGTGAATCCTTACAGAAGGCTGGAATATATCCTCCTTTTTTGTGAACTATGGCCCTGACATTTCCGGAAAGAGGGAATCTGTTTACGTGAACATTCTGGAAGTTCATGAATATGCATATTTTCCTGTCCCTTATATCGACGATCCTGCCATCTGCCGGAGATAGCATATGATCCTCATTCTCTATTATTTCCCTTTCCGGATCCCTGAAAAAAAAGACAAAAAATATCGTTACACATAGTGCAAAAAATGTAAGTTGCTTCATGTATGGCAGGTCATAGAGCATGTATGTAAGAAAAGTGACCACACCTGTGGCGGTGGATGTGAATAACCATGGATAAGAACCTTTTGCAAGCATTACTGATTTCCTACTAATTTAAAGAATAGTTGTTTAATGAACCGGGTTATCAGGACCCATATGCCCTCTATCAATTCCAGGAGCTCTGGGAGGATCCTTATAACGACGTATGCGAGTACAAACAAGGCAATACCTGACCCGAACTTGGCGATTGTGTGATGGGCTATCTCAAAGCTGTTTGGACCAAACCATTGGTATCCATAAGCCACTATGACAAAAGCATTCCTTATTAGATTCAACAAGTATATGACTGGAACAGATGCCATGAATGCAGAGGCCAGCCTTTTGAATGGTGCATTGACAGAAGCTATCAGTCCTATGAAAAGTGCCATGCTTTCAATGGCAGTACAAGCAAGTATTATTTCAACCCTGTAACCATTAAGCTCTATTCTGTTCCAGGCCAACTGCTCTGCAGGAATTCCCAGTGAATGAAGCAACCAGACAACATGGTCTGTGGCCATGGAGATCAACCATATGTTCAGAACCTCCAGCTGGGCAAATGGAAAATAGAACAGTGAGGCAATCGCAGTTGCAGTTGTTGCCATTGTTGTTATGTCAGTGCCTGGGATGCTAAGGTCCTTTGTATATTCTTTTAGCATTGTGTAGCTCATTACCAGGCAAAATGTGCCAAGGGCAATTACAAGAAATACATTGAAATAGTCCCTTATTTCTATATAGTGCATCGGCTGGTGGAACCAGTGGATGGAAAAAATCCCCCATCCAACAGCAGATAGTAATCTGCGCATCTCTAGTCTTTTTGGGATGATAGATCCCAGCAGCATGAACATAACTGCTATCCATAGAACATTCTCGATCATTTAAGCACACCTTTAATAGGTATGCCTCCTATATAATTGGTTTAGTTATTAAGTTTTTGTACCTATGTGCCCCAAAAATCCCCTTGTGACGGTTGATGCAGTAATCATATTCAAAGGAAAAATAGTTCTTATCAAAAGGAAGAATCCACCTTTCCAGGGATGTTTTGCTCTTCCGGGTGGTTTTGTAGAGCCTGGTGAAACCACAGAGCAGGCTGTTGAACGTGAGGTTTTTGAGGAAACAGGTCTTGAAATAGAAATAGTTAAGTTACTTGGGGTCTATTCTGACCCTTCGCGTGATCCCAGGGGTCATACTGTAAGTATAGTTTACATGGCTCTTGGAAAAGGATTCCCGAAAGCTGATTCAGATGCTCAGGAAGTAAAAACCTTCGATCCCAGGGATATGCCTGAAATGGCTTTTGACCATAACGTAATTATAGAAAATGCAAGAAGTGATATTCATGGAATTTTGTCCGGAATGTAAAAGTATGATGTTCCCTAAAGGGGATTCCATTAAGTGTAGAAGATGTGGCTATGTAAAAGGAAAGGAAACTGATCAAGAAGCTCTGATATCCCGGTCTTCCAGAGAAAAAAGAGAGGTAACTGTCCTTGAGGGTAATGTGGACCAGGGACTTCCTACAACCACTGTAAGATGTGATGAATGTGGTCACAATGTTGCATACTGGTGGCTTCGTCAGTTAAGATCAGCTGATGAATCTGAAACTCGTTTCTTCAAATGCACAAAATGCGGCTGTACCTGGCGGGAGTATGATTGACCGATCCTATTTCAGAAACATTATTTAAGGTATAATTGTTGTTCAAAAGAAAACTTATATTACTTATCAGATATAATGACATAAAAATTCAAATTATGGTGGCGAATCAAGATGTTCAAGGCAACTGTTGATGCAGATATTTTAAAAACTGCAATTGAAACCCTTTCGGTTCTTGTTGATGAGGCAAGGTTTAAGATATCCCCAGAAGGGATAACGGTGCGGGCAGTAGACCCTGCAAATGTGGCCATGGTGAGTTTTGAGCTCAATTCCAGTGCATTTGAAGAGTTCAATGCTGATGATTGTGAGATTGGCATGGACCTTTCAAAGATTAATGATATCTTCGGTGTTGCCGGAAGGGATGAGAAAGTTGTTATGGAACTTGATGAGATGTCCCAGAAGATGTCACTACATCTTGGGGGGCTTTCCTATACACTATCGCTGCTGGATCCCTCTACAATAAGGGCAGAACCAAGAATACCGCAGCTTGAACTGCCTGCAGAGGTTGTTATAAATGGAAAGGCCCTCCAGAGAGCGGTCAAAGCGGCTGAGAAGATAAGTGACCACATGCTACTTGGCATAGATGAAGATGTATTCTACATGGAGGCAGAAGGAGATACTGACCGTGTTCGTCTTGATATGACACGGGATGATCTCATAGATATCAAGGCTGGTGAAGCACGTTCTCTTTTTTCACTTGACTACCTCTCAGATATCGTTAAGCCAGCCTCCCGTTCCAACGAGGTAACAGTGGAGCTTGGAAAGGATTTCCCTGTCAAGATAGGGTTTTCAATTGCCAATGGTTCAGGTAAAGTAGGATATCTTCTTGCTCCAAGGATCGAATCTGACTGATATATGGATGAAAAGGACTTTGCTTTATTCCCTTACATTTCCGGGGCATCTTTATATGTAAAAAGCCTCGGAATATCCCTTGACCGGTTGGTTACTTCAAGGGCAATGGATTCAGCGCGTATCCGTGGCAAAGAGCGCGTGCTACAGGCCATCTCGGGCGAAATAGTAAAGCCTCATCTTTCAAGTTCTGATGAGCAGAGGGTACTACTTGAGTTGCTTTCCTATCCATTTTCAAGGATACTTGTCTCATGCATGGATGATGCTTTCCTGACACGCAGGTACTGTCTTGCTGAAGCTGTATCATCTTACAGATCACTAAAGGCCAAAGATATCGATTTTCTCACAGAATTCTCATCAGATTTCGGGATTTTCCCAGATATATCAGAAGGTGGGCTTAAACTCCATTTCACATCTTATATAAACATGTCAAGCTCTCTGAAAGCTATTGAGTGGAAGCTTGTGAACCGCAAACTTGACCATGGTAATGTCGTAGTTTCCAAGGAGGAATTTGCACGTCTTCTCCAGGAGCTGATAAAGGCACGTGTTGAACACAACCTTCCAATGCCTGTGCCCGAAGAGCTTAAACAGGCATGTATGCCTTACATGGATGAGGTCAGTGAATCACTTGCGCAAAAAAAGAGTACAATTGGTGATTCTGAGTTTGGGTCCGTTCAAAAAGACCTGTTCCCTCCATGTATAAGCTATGCAATTGCAAATACCCAGGCAGGGATGAACCTGGCCCATTCCATGCGGTTTGCAATGACGGCATTTCTACTGACCATTGGAATGACCGTGGATGATATCATCAACCTCTTTGCCACATCCCCTGACTTTGATGTGGAAAAGGCCAAATATCAGGTAGAACATATTGCCGGTTCTTCTGGTACCCATTATAAACCTCCTTCCTGCGCAACCATGAAGACCTATGGCAATTGCTATTCTCCGGATGAGGTGTGTAAAAATATAAGTCATCCCCTGAACTACTACAGCCGCAAGGTATGGTTCATGAAGCGTGATAAACAGTCTTCACAAATAAAGACTACTGATGAAGCTAACGTGTCTGAAGAGTGAACTACCCCGAAGCTAAAGACTCCGTAACTTCCTGTTTCTTAACACCAAAGTAAAAAAAGATGGTTCACTTCAACATCGTGTGGGTAATTTCAACAACAGTATTTCATTGATCAACTGAAGAATAAGTGATACTCTAGATGCTAAATTGCAAGATATAAGTTAAAATCCGTGTCATTTGACATCTTACAGGTTCATATCTAGGATATGGTCAGTATATATTGGCGGGTATTTTATTTAACCTCGTACAAATTTACCCACACAATCCTGCGGAGATTTAAAAAGTT